>JBBWVR010000201.1:0-1904 GCA_050256315.1 Gammaproteobacteria bacterium
CCAATAACCTTCTCTCCATCGCCCAACAAATGTTTATTAACAAGCGCTATGGTGAAAAGAAAGCCACTACATAGATACGCTTGATGTTGGAGGACTTCCAACAAAAACGATACGAAACTTGGCGAGACGAAAAGCTCGCCAATTACCGCACAAAACCCGCATCTCTTTTTGTAGAGATTAACAACCCTCTGCAACTTTCAAGTGCTGAAAAAATAGCAATTACAGATAATTGCCGCAGTAACAACCTCTCTTTTATTAAAGTCAAACCTAATAGCGACATACGAAGGTCGATATACTCTATTAACGCACAATTGGGTCTTGTTGATTTTGACCCGCACCTCTGTGTAGAAGGCGACGGTCTCGTTGTCATTGAAGACACTAATGCCCCCAAAAAAGGCGGTTATGTACCTTATAGCAACAAAGCCCTTAATTGGCATACTGATGGCTACTACAACCAAATGGACGCCCTTGTTGGCTCATTCTCTTTGTACTGTATTCAGCCAGCCGCTGAGGGTGGAGAAAATCACTGGATAGACCCAGAGATGCTCTATATTCACTTTAGAGAGCTCAATCCTGACATTGTAAGCGCACTATCACAATCAACAACACTAACCATTCCCGAGCGTCGAGACGGCGATAAAATTGTTAGAGAGGCATCTATTGGGCCGGTATTTTTTATTGATAAAGCATCACAAAAACCCAAAATGCGCTTTACGCAACGCAAGAGAAATATTAACTGGCTTGAGTCGACTGAAATTACCGCTGCACTTAGCGAACTAAATGCTTTTCTTGCTGGCGAAACAGAAATTCATCATCAATACAAACTGGCTGCAGGCGAAGGACTGGTTTGTAACAATGTGCTTCATAATCGTTCTGCATTTAATGATAGCAGCCAGCAAAGACGAAAGCTACTCAGAGGTAGGTATAAAAATATCGTTACTTGCGATTAAAAGCCAAAGCGACCAACACCGACCCTTGGTACAATAAGCGCAATAGCTTAAGTTCTTAATAATTCTCGTCTTATGACTCCTGACAACAAAATCTCAGAAAGTGCTAAATCAGTAAAGCTTCTCATCTTAGATGTTGATGGTGTGCTCACCGATGGCGGGCTGTATTTTGACGACAACGGCGGCGAGTTTAAGCGCTTTAATGCGCTAGATGGTCACGGTATAAAAATGCTGCTTGAGATCGGCGTCGAAGTTGCAATTATTTCTGCTAGGTGCTCAAAACCTGTTGCCTACCGACTTGAAGGTCTTGGCATTAAGCACTATTACCAAGGGCAGTCCAATAAAGTGGCTGCCTACAAAGAACTTCTAGAAAAACTAGACTTGAGTGCCCATCAAGTCGCCTATGTCGGTGATGATGTGATTGATTTGCCCGTTATGTCCAAAGTAGCATTACCAATTGCAGTAGCCAATGCCCATCCGTTTGTCAAAGAACACGCTGTATTAACCACACAGAATACCGGTGGCAATGGTGCCGTTAGGGAGGTTTGTGATTATTTGCTCGTTGCTCTTGGTAAATACGACGATTTGATGGATTCTTACTTGCTGTGACCGATTTTCAATCCCAATGCTACACGGCACTGAAAAAGGTTCCACGTGGAATGGTGATTACCTATGCCGGACTGGCTGAGATGATTGGTAGGCCACGAGCACATCGAGCCGTGGGCAGTGCAATGAATAAAAACCCATTTGCACCCGAAGTACCTTGCCATAGAGTGGTGAAGTCAAACGGGGAATTAGGTGGTTTTGCTGATGCTATCAGCGTCAAAATAAAACGCCTTCATGAAGAAGGCGTCTTAGTGTGTGGCAACAAGATTGTTGACTTTGAAAAAGTCCGCTTTAAAGCAATTTAACCTTTCCTGCCACGCATTTTACTAATCATTTGAAGCTGGGCCATAG
>JBBWVR010000202.1:0-12167 GCA_050256315.1 Gammaproteobacteria bacterium
GGCGCTTTTTTTTTATAATTAAGCGCCTTTTTTTTAGCAAAAAAAAAACCAATTAAGTATCATTATGAGCAAAAGAAGAGTTGTAGTCACCGGTCTTGGAATAATTAGTCCTGTTGGAAATTCCGTCAAACACTCTTGGGATAATATTCTCAACGGCGTTTCAGGAATCGACTACCTAACAAATCTTGACACCGAAGGTCAAGTAGTAACCTTTGGCGGCTCTGTTAAAGACTTTGATATTGGTGACTACATCAGTCCAAAAGATGCAAAAAAAATGGATATTTTTATTCATTACGGCATGGCTGCTGGTATTCAAGCAATTGAAGACAGTGGTATTGAAGTTACCGAGGAAAATGCTGAACGCATTGGCGTTGCTATTGGCGCAGGTATTGGTGGACTTCATACCATTGAAAAAACATCCAACTTATTTAGAGACAAGGGTGCTAAACGTATTTCACCTTTCTTTGTCCCCTCTTCTATCATTAATATGGTTTCTGGCAACCTCTCAATCAAGTATGGCCTAAAAGGCCCTAACTTTGCAATTGTGACTGCTTGCACAACGGGAACGCACAACATTGGTGACGCCTCAAGACTTATCGAATACGGTGATGCGGACGTGATGGTTGCTGGCGGCACGGAAATGTCTACGACCAATATTGGTCTTGGCGGTTTTGCTGCTGCAAGAGCCCTTTCAACGCGCAACGAAGATCCAAAAACCGCCTCTCGTCCTTGGGATGTTGACCGTGATGGCTTTGTTCTGGGTGACGGCGCAGGTGTGATGGTGCTGGAAGAGTATGAGCACGCCAAAAAACGTGGTGCAAAGATTTACGCTGAAGTTTCTGGCTACGGCATGAGTGGCGATGCTTATCATATGACACTGCCTTCCGAGGGTGGTGAAGGCGCTGCAAGGTGCATGACTAATGCACTGAAAAATGCATCAATCAACTCAGACCAAGTTAACTACATCAATGCCCACGGCACTTCAACACCTGCTGGTGACATTGCAGAAACGGATGCCGCTAAATTAGCACTTGGTGACCACGCCTACAACATTGTCATGAGTTCTACAAAATCAATGACGGGCCATCTATTGGGTGCAGCTGGTGGCATAGAAGCTGTCTTTACAGCCCTTGCAATACAAGATCAAGTTGCCCCACCAACGATTAACATCTTTAATCAAGATCCAGCGTGTGATTTAGATTATGCCGCCAATGAAGCGAGAGAAATGTCTATTAAGCATGCCATTTCAAACTCATTTGGCTTTGGTGGGACGAATGGATCAATCGTTCTATCTAAAATAAATTAATCGGACTATTCTTCAAGTTTTAGTGTGGATGTCTGAATGACGTCTGCTTCAGCGATCAGCCCTTCAACGATATTGTAGATGCGAACAGCGCCATTTTGAATGCTATGGAGCGCCTCTTTTTTGTGAATGATAACCAGCCAGCTTTCATCATCCGATTCAAACTTGACAGCACCACCAATAAGTGCCAGTGCAACAATCACACCTAACAAAAATTTAATCACTTTTTGACGTGCCTTTTTCTATCATCTGATTCGTATTTTACCCACTGTTTTACTCATTTATGTATGTATTCCGCAAGCCTTTAATAAGCCCTCAAGTTGTGGCTTTTCCCCTCTAAATTTTTGATATTGCTGCATAAAATCAAGACTGCCGCCAACCTCGAGAATGCACTCTCTAAATTTTTTCGAAGCCTCTGAGCCAATACCGCCATTTTGTTGAACAAACTCATAGGCATCTGCCGCAAGTACCTCGGCCCATTTATAGCTAAAATAACCCGCTGCGTATCCGCCAGCAAAAATGTGAGAAAAGGCGTTGAGAAACCGATTTTCGTCAATAACTGGCATCAACGATGTCCCTTCTCTCACCTTTGTCAATACAGTATTGGTGTCATCATTTGACATGTGAGTGTGGATGTCCCAAAGAGAGAATTCACATTGGCGTAACATCTGCAAACCCGACTGAAAATTCTTTGAGGCCACTATCTTTTGATACAAATCTTCAGGCAAGGTTTCACCCGTTTCCCAGTGCGATGAAATATTCTCAATCACACCTTTTTCATAGCAATAGAACTCCATATACTGGCTTGGCAACTCAACACCATCCCAGGGAACGCCACTAATACCAGCAGCACAAGGATAAGGAACCTTGGTCAATACATGGTGTAGCGCATGGCCAAATTCATGGAACAGGGTGACAATTTCATCAAATTCAAACAATGCCGGCTTATCGTTTGTTGGGGCATTCAAATTGCAAACAACAAAAGCCACCGGTAGGTTGTCCTGATATAGGCCTTGATAATCAGACATCCAAGCGCCACCCCGTTTATTCTCTCTTGCGTAAGAATCTAAATAGATTCGCCCAATGGCTCCGTTGTCATCCGTAAGCTCAAGCACTTTAACGTCATTGTGATAAGTCGATTCTGACACTTGCGCAACACAAATACCATACAATTTTTCAATGGTTGAAAACAGCCCCCTTAAAACACTTTCCTCGGGAAAGTACGGCGTTAAATCAGAGCGCTTATAGCCAAACTTTTGTTGTTTAAGTTTCTCTGAATAATGCATCAAATCCCAAGGTGATAATTCACGTCCCGCAAACGATTTAAGCTCTTCCAATTCACTCGTTGCTTGTGCTTTTGAACGAATAACAAGCTCGTCTAAAAAGCCAACAACTTCCTCTACCGAGCCAACCATTTTTGATTCAATTGAGAGCTCAGAGTAATTCTCAAACCCAAGTAACTGTGCAAGCTCACCTCGAAGTCTCAAGATATCATCCATTACTTGTTGGTTGTCATACTCTTTCGAGGTACAACCCACATCAGATGCTCGAGAAATATAGGCCCGATAAACCTCCTCTCTTAAGGAGGCGCTGTTCGCATAAGTCATAACGTCCATATAAACAGGGATTTGCAGACTTAAACAGTAACCATCTTCAGTTCTTACTTTGGCCAATTCAGTTTTAGAATAACCATCAAGTTCTTCAATTGTTACTGTCTTTTTCCTTTCGTTGGTTGACTGCAGTACGTTTTTTGAAAATTGGTTACTAAGCAAGCTCAACTCTTCTTGTATTGCCTTAAAACGATCTGAAGCCGCCCCCTCTAAACCAACACCAGAAAGCTCAAAGCCTTGAATGGACTCTTTAACGATGTGCGATTGCTGCTCATTCAAAGAGGCGTCTTGCAGCCTTTGAAAAGCATGATAAAGTGCCTTATTGGCACCCAGCTCACTGTAATACCTAGAGATTAAAGGCAGTGTTTTCTCGTACTCAGCATTAAATTCTTCACTAAAAACAACAGAGTTCAAATGAGAATTAACGCTCATTCTTTGACCCAGCTCATGCTCGATTTGATCTAGTGGCTCAACCACGTTTGACCAATCGCTGCCTGCGCTCGCAATATTGGCTTGAGTTAAGCCTTTTTCAGTAAGTTCGGCAATGGTTTTTTCAATATCACCGACATTAAAATTTGGAGATTGATTGTTACTCATCTAATGAGGCCTGGTCGAAATACAAGCTTCGTATTTTGCCAGATTAATTGAAGAGACGTTAAAGATGTGACGGCAATTATGGGGAGATAAGTGCACAAACTCTAAAACACTCAACGCGTTCATTATTAAACTAGTAGTAACCGTTAATTGCTTTGATTTCCTGAAACTCATGAATGCCAAAAGCACCGTACTCTCGACCATTACCAGATTGTTTATAGCCACCAAATGGCGTGTCATAATCCTGTGCTGCCCCGTTAATGTGCACAGTGCCAGCTTTCAATTGTCGTGCAACACGACGGGCTTTTTCGATGTCATTTGAAGATACATAGGCGCCAAGTCCAAATTCAGAGTCATTTGCAATTTCGATTGCCTCTGCCTCATCTTTAAAAGCAATCATAACCAACAGCGGTCCAAAAATCTCTTCGCGAGCAATTCTCATGTTGTTGTCCACACCACTAAACAAAGTGGGTTTGACAAAGTACCCACGTTCAAAGCCGTTTGGCTTGCCAAGCCCTCCTGCGACCAATTCTGCGCCTTCATCCACGCCAATTTGTATGTATTGCTGAATTTTTTCATATTGATTCTGCGATATTACTGGTCCAAGATGATTGCCCTTTTCATGCGCACTATTGACCGTGTGTGCTTCTGTTGCTTTTTTGGCTATTTGAACTGCTTCATCATAAATACTCCTTTCAAGGAGCATGCGTGTTGGTGCGTCACAAGATTGTCCGGTGTTAAACATGCATTCTTCAACACCTTGGATTACCATTGCCTCTACATTAGCATCTGCAAAAATAATATTGGCAGATTTGCCGCCAAGCTCTTGCGACACCCGTTTAATTGAATTTGCCGCAGATTTTGCCACTTCTATGCCAGCTCGAGTTGAGCCGGTAAAAGACACCATATCAACCAGTGGATGAGATGTTAACTTAGATCCAATCGTCACCCCCTCACCATGGATTAAATTAAAAACACCATCTGGAAACCCTGCGTTTTCAATGCATTTGGTAAAAAGATCTGCCGATAGTGGGGTTAGCTCACTGGGTTTTAATATCACGGTGCAGCCCGCTAACAATGCCGGCACAACTTTAGAAACAATTTGATTTATTGGCCAATTCCAAGGCGTAATGAGGGCACAAACACCAATAGGCTCACGCACTATTTTCGCATTTGAGGCGGTTGTTTGCTCTAAATCCATCGTCTTAATGGCAGAAATAGTTGCTCTAGTGTGCCCAATGCCTGTATCTGCTTGAACCTGCTTTGACATATCAATGGGTGCACCCATCTCGGTAGTAATTGCATTGGCAATCTCATCATAGCGTTTTTGATATTCGGTCAAAAACACCTCCATCAAGTCTATGCGATCGCCAACACTTGTCTGCGACCAGCTATCAAAGGCCCTTTCGGCGGCGTTAACCGCCTTATCAACATCACTCTCAGATGCCAGATACACACTGCCCACCTGTTGTTCTGTTGAAGGGTCAATAATTGGTGCGGTTTGCTTCGAATTTTCCGGATGACACCAGGCACCATTGATGTAGAATTGTAGTGTTTTTGTGGTTTTGCTATTTATCATAAATAAGTTTAGTCAAGAAGTAAATCAGTTCTAATGCGCTCATCAGTTCTATCTGTATGGGCATCGGTCACTTTGCCATAAAGATCTTTAACGCGCTGAGGATTGCCGATAATCCCGGGTTTTTCTGTAAATGATTGTATTAATAGTAGCCTATCTGTCGTGCCTGTATTGGGCGTTACCTGGTGAAGTGAAAACCTGCCCAAGAAAAACTGCAAATCACCCGCATTGAGATCAAGCCTTTTAACTCTTGACCTGTCGCCATTCAGTACCTTCTTTACCTCATCAAAACATTCATCGTCAGCTGCCCTAAGGCCTGGAACGTATTCAAAATAGCCACCCGATTCAGCCGCACTTAGTAAAAAAGTAATAGTAAATTCGTTGGTGTCAAAGTGCCAATTAAAGGTTTGCCCTGGCTTGCAAAGATTGACAATCATATTAGATACAGGGTCGGCATAAATATGCAATTCTTTCTTACTCAAACAAGCAGCTAAAAAATCTCTCAGTGGCCTCCAGTAATATAAGGTGTGAGCATAAGTACCCTCAGCGAGTAAATCGGCTGTAATAAAACCATTTGATCTCTCCAAAAAAATATTTTGCGGATGCTGATCATCTTCATCAGTGTTGCCCTGTGCTAAATAAACATTGCAAAGTTTTGATTTCGCATAAAAGGCTTGAGACTTTTTCTTTTCAGCCTCGCAGACCAGCGCATCCAGTCCATCATTACTTAAAAAATTAGATAACACAGCACAGCCATCTTCAGCCAAGTCAGCTTGAACAGTCTTAACTATTTCAAGATATTCGGCACTTTGTGGCTGATTGATTGGATAATTTTTTAAATCAATAATGTTCTTAATGTTCATTTCATTCCAGCACTTAATTAATAATCCTGTCTGCCATTAATCACCACCTCGTAGCCCGACTCTTCTGGCTCTTCGTCAATCATTTCTGCAGGGAAGCCGTGACCCAAGACTTTCACTTCTGCAGCCTCTTCCAGTCTTTTGATAATATTGGGTGACAATTCACGAGAACCATAACGTCGTTCACCGTCCTTGAAAATATCGACCACTAAAGGAGCGATTTCCAGATCCAGTCCTTTGCGTTGAGCAAGCTCGTTAAATATACCTACGTCTTTAGAGACAAGATCCATGGTAAAGCTAATATCACGAGAACCATTGAGTATTACCTGTGATTCTGTTTCATGAACGAAAGAATTACCAGAGGAGGCTTTAAAGGCTTCATAAGTTACATTCATATCCATACCCATTAGCTTCATTGTTGTCAACGCCTCGGCAATTGAAACCAAATTCACCGTCGCTAAATAATTTGTTGCTACTTTAAGAATAGAGGCCGATCCCAACTCTCCAGTGTGCAAGACCCTGCGACCCATGGTGGTTAATATTGGCAAAGCTTTTTCAAAAGTTTCGCGCGAGCAGCCTGCAAAAATAGATATGTTTCCAGTATCAGCCCTATGACAACCACCCGAAACCGGACAATCAACCGGCATCGCACCCTTGGCCTCAACCAATGCGCCAATTCGGCGAATTTCTGCCTCATCAGTGGTGCTCATTTCTAGCCATATTTTGCCCTCACTGATACCAGCCAAAACACCATCTTCCGCCTCCATCACTTGTGAACAGACTTGGGGAGACGGTAGGCAAGTAATAATGATTTCACATTGTTCAGCTAATTCTTTGGCAGTGTTTGCACTTTTTGCACCTCGGGAGACAAAATCAGCAACAAAGTCATTGTTTAAATCTCGAACTCTAAGGTCATAACCGTTGCGCAATAAACTGCCTGCCAATTTTCCACCTGCATTACCCAAACCGATAAACCCTACTTTCATTTCATTCCCCTTTTGTTTTTTATTGTGTATTAGCGTCTGCTTAAGTGCGCTCCTAAGTTTGATAAATCTTACCTTAATTTATTATGTCAATTAACATAATTATGTTGATTGACATAATAATTTTAGGATGTCAAAAAACTCTATAATAAACTAAACTGTCAATAATAATAAAATCGTGTCAAAACCTAGAAGTCAAAGTGAAAATCGCGATTACCGCAAAACCAGCTTACTGCGAGCGACAATAACCACGATTGCCTCATTCGGAGTCGAGGGCGCCACCATTGCCAAAATATGTGCTAAGGCTGGCGCCTCTAGAGGCATGAGCGCGCACTACTTTAAAAGTAAAGAGGGGTTACTCACTGCGAGCTTTGCCCATATTTTTGAAGACGCTGCTGCAATCAAACAATCTATCGTTGATTCGAGCGAACTAAGTGCAATAGAGCGTATCCATTGCTGTGCTGCTGAGAGCTTTCAACCGCCAAATTTTGGCTGGGAAAACCTTGCTGCATGGCAAGCTTTCACCAGCGCCAGCACCTACACACTCGAGTTTCAAAAAGTTATTAATACTTATAACGACAGTCTGTTTAACACCTACTTCAGCCTTTTTACTGAAGCTAATACTGGGCACTGTATGAGTGTTAGTGAAAAGCAAGCAACGCTTGGACTGCTTGCGTTACTTGATGGCTTGTGGATGAATATTGCGATGAAAAAAAATGATATCACCGCCAAATCTGCAATTACAGCCTGTAACAGTTACATTGATGGCTGCTTTCATTAGATTTGTGCAAGCCTGTCTGACTTAACTTTCGAATTCTGCAGCCCTTGGGTGTAAATACCTATCATCTGGCGAGGTATTACCAAAAAACTTAACCAAAAAAGAGAACATGTGTTATTTTATGTCTCGGTTAACTTAGTGGCATACCAATTGACAAAAGAGGCGACGTTTGCCTCCATTAGCTTGGAGAATCGACCTTGGAGTGGGGGCGAATTTCGCAGCCCTTGTTGTTGATTCTCTAGTGCTGTAATATCCTCATCCATCGCAGCATCAAGTCGCTGGTAATAGGCTTGAGACTTCTCCTCAAAGTCTGCTAATTTCGTTGTGCTTTGTGGAAAGCAAATGCTTTGCTTAACATGGCAACGGTTAGGGTTGATTGGGTAAGCTTCATATAGCCATACCGCCTCTTTTCCTGCTGCGAATGCCATATTGGGAAAAACCCAGGTGTATCTCGCGCCCAAAGACCACGGCTCTACTAAACCATCAATCATCGGCAAGGTGCTTTGCTGCTCACTTTCTAATAGCGCACCTGTGCCCGAAGTGCGACCAAATTGACTAGCAAAATCACCGATAGTGCTGTCTTGAACCTCTGGCTTAAGATATAAGTTACCAATACTACTTGGGTGAACAAAGTCCAAATGATAGTATTCATTAAAAACATCTAAAAATGCTTTCCAGTTGCAATTCACGTCAAAATCTTGACGTCGCGTAGTTACAAGCGAATCCAGAGACCAAGGTGCATGTAACTTTTTAAAATCACCTAATTGGCGCTCCAGACTTAACGCTGTACCGCCTAGAAAAGCAAACAGAAAGCCACTCATCTCTTTTAACTTATACTCGAATAGAGAATACTCTGAAAAATCGAAATGATCATTTTCTGACATTGTTTTGGCACCCTTCAAACAACCGTCAAGCGCGTATGTCCAGCCGTGAAAAGGGCAACTGATTGCCAAACACCGTCCTTCGTCTTTTAGCAATTGCGCACCTTGATGTCGACAGGTATTGGCGTAAAGTCGTAAAGTGTGCTGCTGATCTCGAATTAAAAACAACGATTGACCGCAAATTTCAAGCGTCTCATATTCTCCAACATTATGCAATCTATCGGCGCGGCCTAACCCAATCCATTGGTCGGAAAAAATGTCAGCAACTTCTTAGCTATGGATTGACTCTTCCCAGTAGCACTCAAAAGGCAAGCTTCGTCTTTCTGACAAAGCAGATTTGCAAAGATTGAGCTTGTCTATAAATTGATTTGAATGAATTAACTTATCCGTCATATTGTTAGGCTTTTTTCTCTTTACTGGCTGATTTTAAACTCTGGCCAATCATCTCTTGAGTCATTTGATTGAGTTTTCTTGACGATTGATGGTGACGCGTTTGACTCTCAGGATAATCCGTATAACCCTCCTCACCACCGCCATAAAAGGACTGCCGGTGATAAATGTTCAAATTTTCGCCAGACTTAAGTCGCTTAACCAAATCTGGATTTGACAAAAACCAACGGCCAAAGGCTATCAAATCATAATTTCCATTGTTAAGGGCCTCTCTTGCACTTTTCGGGCTAAAACCGCCTGCACCTATCATCTTGCCGCTGTAAATCTGCCTATACTTTAAGTTTTGCAGAGGAGTTGATTCTATAGCACCACCTGCAGAGTCCGATAACCCACCTACCCTTGGCTCGGTTAGCAACAAATAAGCCAATTTATACTTGTTAAGCATCCTAACAGCGTACTCGTATACCGGCTTAGGGTTTGAGTGGTGCACATCAAAGTACACTTGATTACTGTAAGGGTACGAGGTGACTGGTGACAGTCGAACACCTAATCGATCGGCACCAACAACATCGATAAGCGCTTCTATAATTTCAAATAATAATCGACATCTATTTTGAATACTGCCGCCATAAATATCCGTTCTTTTATTAACTCCGTCAGCCATAAATTGTTCAATTAAATAGCCATGGGCGGCATGTAATTCAACTGCATCAAATCCTGCCGATAGCGCATTTTGAGCTGCTTGTTGATAATCCTCACAGATTCGTTTTATTTCGCACTTCTCGAGCGCTCTTGGTGTAACTGCCTGCTGATTCCAGTTGTAGTCATTACCTTTTTCGTTCGAGTGACGTATCGGGGTGGCTGAAGAGCACACACTCGGTATTGGCAAACCACTATCTTTTACCAGTGGATGCTCAGCAATTTCTGGCTGCGCTACACGACCCGCATGCAACAATTGACATGCAATCAACCCGCCACGAACATGAACTGCTCTGGTGACCATCCTCCAAGCATTGGTTTGCAGCTTCGTCCATATACCTGGCACCTGCCCACCGAGATTTCGTACCGATTGATAAATTGACCATATGGGTGTCGCTTCAGGAGAAATATGAACTGCTTCACAAATAAGAAAGCCACCAGGGCTGGCTCTTTGACTATAGTAGAGCGCTGTTAGCTTGGTTGGTGCTAGTGTATTTTCATCAGCACGGATGCGTGTCATTGGCGCCAGAACAATTCTATGCTTTAAGTCAAGTGAGCCCAGTACTGTAGGTGTAAAAAGATTCATCAATAAACTGGTCTGATTATTTGTAATCCTGAATAATATGATCCGCGCCCTTTTCAGCAACCATCATCGTTGCTGCATTAATATTGCCCGAGACAATATTGGGAAACACGGATGCATCAATAACCCTTACACCTTCTAAACTATGGACTTTAAGAGAGGCATCTACGACACTATTTTTGTCATTGAGACCAATAGCACAAGTACCACAGAGATGATAAATAGAGCCACCCTGTTCTTTAAATTGTTGCAGCAAATCTAGGTCACTTTTACCACTCAAGTCGTTGCCAGCACTGGCTGTAAAAACACCTCTAAAAGCTGCCGATTGAGAGAGTTTGGCGACAAATTTAGCGCCTTGTATAATATCAATGACATCATCATCACTCGATAGATAATTGGGTTGAATGAGTGCAGCATTGCGATAATCGCTACTTGACAAAGTGACGCTACCTCTACTGTTAGGTCTACAGGGACTGTACGAGAGCATCACCCCAGAATGCGGCAACGGCTTCACCAAGCCACGGGCATTTGGCTCGTATTGGTAAGACAGCGGGTTGAAGTAAAGCTGAATATTGGGCCTAGCAGACTTTAATCTGGTGTTCACAAACCCACCCGCTTGATTCACACTAATAGACAAAGGGCCACCTCTTGTCATCAAGTACTGAAACCCCAGTTTTGCTTTTTTATAAAACCCTTTAAAGTCATCATTTAAGGTTTTAACTCTTGTTTCAAATATATAACCTGAACAAACGTGATCTTGCAAGTTTTGCCCCACAGCAGGCAGATTTTTAACAATATTAATGCCCAGTTTTTTAAGCTCATCAGCCTCGCCAACACCAGATAATTGCAATAGCTTAGGCGAATCAATGGCGCCAGCTGCAAGTATCACTTCTTTGTTAGCAAGGTAGCGAATTTGTTGGTCATTTATGCTGGCACTAACGCCTACGGCTTGAGTGCCTTGAAATAAAATCTGTTTAACCTTTGCGTGAGTTCTGATCACCAAGTTTTTTCTATTTTTTGCTCTATTTAAATAAGTACTGGCGCTCGACGCGCGTCGACCATTACTAATATTGGCTTCATATGTGCCAACGCCACAAATTTCTTCGCCGTTAAAATCGTGGTTGATTTTCATACCATTTTCAACGCATGCTGAAATAAAGTTCTGGCATGTTGGGTGCGCCTCTTTTTGCATATTGGTTATGCCGATATTGCCCTCGGATGAATGATAGAGGTTGTTACCGAGTGGGTGGGACTCTATTTTTTTAAAGTAAGGCAGAACGTCATCAAAACCCCAGCCGGCTGCGCCGGCTTTTTGCCAGTCATCAAAATCCTCCCTGTGACCTCTGATATAAACCATAGCATTAATAGCGCCTGAACCACCAAGACCCCTCCCTCTTGGGGTGTAAATTTTTCTATTCAGCATTTGAGCCTGAGGCTCAGTGTAATAACAATAGTTGTACTTGGGGTGGTAATAAGTCTTGGCGAAGCCAGCCGGCAAACTGATCCATGGGCTTTTGTTACTCCCTCCATCTTCCAATAGTAAAACACTAAACTTACCGCATTCACTGAGACGATTGGCCAAAATACAACCCGCCGATCCTGCACCAACAATAATGAAATCAAATCTAGCGTGTTCAGTTATTGTTTTCAAGAGAAAAACCTTCTATTGCAGATTGTAAGGCTTGGAATTCATCGACAAGTGCAACTTATTACCACCATAAGGAGAGTGGAAATTAACCACATCCATATTCAAATCAACACCCAAACCCGGCTTGCTTGATGGAATGATGTATCCCTCAACCCACTGAATAGGTTCTTGTAAAATTTCCGCATGAAAACCATCCCAAGTACCAATACTCTCTTGAATTAAAAAGTTTGGTGTTGCGCAGGCTAATTGAATGCTGGCAGCC
>JBBWVR010000203.1:0-5990 GCA_050256315.1 Gammaproteobacteria bacterium
TAGTAGGACACCGAGAGGGATGTCGCCAAAAGTAAGTGCGTTGCCCGCAACATAGTGATTGTTTAGTAAGTGACCTTCTAGAATGCTGAGAATATTCGCACTCTTCTTTGCCATTTTGGCAATTTGTTCATAATCTCTCTCAGACTCTTCGGTTCGCACGAGCTGCCAAAAGACTGGAAAAAAAGTACCCATCAAGCCATCGGTCGACCAAGTCATCCACTGATCTGAAAGGGCTGCTTTTTTTGGGTCATTTGGCCACAAAGTGCCCTGACCATATTCTCTTGAAAGGTAACGAATAATGGCGTGAGACTCCCATAAAACAAAGTTATTGTCGCGTATGGTTGGAATTTTAGAGTTTGGGTTTAAGGTTTTATATTCGTCAGTATCTAAGCCGCCAAAGCTGCCGCCGACTGTATAACGCTTATAATCCAAATTGAGTTCGCCAAGCGTCCACAGGACTTGAATAACTTGATTGCCGTTTTTTCTTCCCCAAATTTCTAACATACCATTCCTAGCGTTTATTTGTTTACACCATCTGCGCCGAATTTTGGCATGACTTTTTCTGAGAATAGTGTCATACTTTTCAGTATTTTTTGGTATTCAATTCCCGGAAATTGTTGTAAAAGCATGATGTGTTTTAGGCCGATTAACTCTTGGTATTTGGCAATTTTCTCAGCCACATAGTCGGCGGTCCCTACCCAAATAAGTTCGTATTTCATTAAAAAGTCAAACCACTCGCCATTAAGATCTTCATTCGTCGGTTCGGTGTCATCGTCGAGGTAGGCTCGCCTCCCCCATTCGCCTGCTGGGCGAGAGCCGCCCAAGTATTCGTAATAGCCATTAATTGCTGGGCGAATCGTTTTGTCGGCTTCTTCCATCGTTTCGGCGACATAAATTACCACACAAATACCGGTATTGTCTCCGCGTTCATGAATAACTCCGTCTTTGGCGTCGGCGTCACAATAGGCGTCCCAGCAACTTAACAATTTGCTCGGTGGGCTAGACATGCCGATCACATTAAAACCTCGCTCAGCAGCCATCTTGTAGGTGTGTGGCGCATTCGACATCAACCAAACTGGCGGATGTGGATCTTGGTAAGGGCGAGGGTGGACGTACATTGCTTTGTATTCACCATCTTCGTGGTGATATTCCTCTTCAAGTGGCATGAGGAAGCGGTTGGTTTCTTTCCAGCCTGGAACGGGGAATTGATAAAACTCGCCTTTATGGGTAAAGGCAGTTTGTGTCCATGCTTTTAGAATAATTTCGAGTGATTCTAAGAATAAGCGGTAGCTTTTTTCATTATCTCTTCGATCGGCATTAATGTTGAACTGCAATGTGCAGCGCTCATTGATACCTTTGGCAACACCAAAATCTACACGACCCTCAGTCATGTTGTCTAGGAGTGCGATATCCTCGGCAACTCGAAGAGGATGCCAGTCTGGCAAGACAATCGGCGCTTGACCAACACGAATTTTGTCTGAATGGGCTGCTAAGTCACACGACATCATGATTGGATTGGGCGGTGCATTTAGATAGCCGTTATGTGCAAAGTGATGCTCCGTTAGCCAGACCGTTGTAAAGTCTGCTGCATCGGCTAAGCGTGTTTGCTCACGCATCATCTTAACGACCCGATTCCATGGCAAGTTTTCACCGGGATTAAAAAACGGCACAAAGTCAAAACGCATCTATATACTCCCAAACATCTACAGACTTGCAGTATAGTTAAAATTTATTTGGAATACATTGTTTTTTTATGATACTAACAAATAGTTTTCTTTGTCTATGAAAAAGTCTGGCTTATTGTTGATTATGTTTTTTCTGTGGCCTATTTGTGCTCTTGCTGACGCTTTTCAGCTTGTCAAGATTGCATCAGGCTTGGGTGTGCCATGGGGAATGGCATTTATCTCAGATGACAAAATTTTATTTACAGAACGACAAGGCAATCTGAGGATCTTGGATGTTAACTCTGGACTGGTAGAGTATATAACAGGGTTGCCAGAAATTCATGTGGCAGGCCAAGGTGGCTTGATGGATGTAGCGACACTATCTGATTACAATTCTGGTGATTGGATTTATTTTACTTATGCCAAACCCGTAAATAGTTACAGTGAAACCACTCTTGCTAGAGCTCGTTTAATCGATTCGTATTTAACGGATTGGCAAGATCTTCTTGTGAGTCGCTCTATAGAGGGCGACAACAAACATTTTGGCAGTCGGATTGCTTTTGCTGGTGAATTTGTCTATTTCTCAGTAGGCGAAAGGGGTTATCGGCCCAATGCGCAAGATTTGAGTACACATGCTGGCTCGATTATAAGGCTTAATCTTGATGGAGGCATTCCAGCGGACAACCCATTTGTGGACAACAATCAGGCGCTTGATGAAATTTGGAGTTACGGTCATCGCAATCCACAGGGCTTGGTTTGGGATAACTTAGAGCAGCGTTTGTGGTCCATTGAACACGGCCCAAGAGGTGGTGATGAGATTAATTTAATCGTGAAAGGCAAAAACTACGGTTGGCCTGTTATTTCTTATGGCAAGGAATACTGGCTACCGCTCAGTGTTGGCGAAGGGACGCATAAAGTAGGTATGGAGCAACCGATTAAAGTCTATGTGCCCTCCATAGCGCCAGGAAGTTTATTGTTCTATACAGGTGAGGCCTTCCCTGACTGGCAAGGGGATTTGTTCGCAGGTGCACTGAAACTGCGCCATTTGAACCGTATAGGACTTGATGATAATGGTGTGGCGATTGCCGAAGAGCGATTATTCGAAAATTTGAATGAACGCATCAGGGCGCTTCTACAAAGCCCTGAGGGCTGGATTTATTTCTCTACTGATAATGGCAATATTTACCGTATTCAGCCCCTATCAGCGACAAGTAACGACTCGATTTGAATTAAAATATCGCTATGGAAAAACTCAAAATATTAATACCCGAACGAATGACTGGTGAGCGCATTGACGCTGCTATTGCTCGAATGCTACCAGAATATTCTCGTTCGAAAATCAGCACTTGGATAAAGTCTGGTGACGTAGTGATTAATCAGCAAATATTTAAGCCAAAAGAAAAATCAAAAGGTGATGAGATTGTCGAAGTAACACTTAAAAAAAGTGAGAATATTCGCTGGATTGCCGAGGATATTCCACTTGAAGTGGTTTTTGAGGATGACGATATTATCATCATTAACAAACCCGTTGGTTTGGTGACACATCCTGGCGCTGGTAACTGGAAAGGCACTCTAGCAAATGGCTTGCTTGCCTATGACTCAGAATTGTTTAAATTGGATAGGGCGGGTATTGTTCATCGTTTGGATAAAAACACTTCAGGGTTGATGGTGGTTGCTCGTAGCGAGAAAGCGCAGAAAAACCTGGTTGAACAGTTGCAAGCCCACACAGTTTCGCGTGAATATTCAGCAATCGTTTATGGTCATATGATTTCTGGCGGCTCGGTTGACGAACCGATTGGCCGTGACAGTAGAGATCGAATTAAACAAGCGGTTACCGAATCTGGTAAAGACGCGCTGACACATTACCGAGTAATAGACAGATTCGCTCACCACACTCACGTCAAAGCTATCTTAGAGACAGGCAGAACTCATCAAATACGTGTGCACTTATCCCACATAGGCTACCCATTGATTGGTGATCCGATGTATGGCGGGAAAATACGATTTCCAAAAAAAGCACATACAGCATTAAAGGACGCCTTGAAAGATTTTAAACGTCAAGCACTGCATGCTAAAAAACTGACGATTGTCCATCCTATCAGTGGTGAAACCATGTCTTGGAAGGCGCCTCTGCCCGACGACATGGTCGCTTTACTCGCCGTATTGAGTGAGTTTGACGCTGTGTAGTTGCGTATTGAGTGATGTTCCCGACAAACGTTCAATTTCTAAGCACGTCAAGATTTATTGAAAATGGCGCAAGTAACCATAACTATAAAAATTTTAATCTTGCCGATCATGTCGGCGATGAGCCAAATTCTGTTTTGGCAAACCGTCAATTACTAGTCAATCATTACAATCTACCTGCTGAGCCAAAATGGCTTGATCAATGCCATTCCAATGTTTGTGTTAATGTTGATTTGCCTTATTTACTAAAGGCAGACGCCAGTATGAGTCAAACGCCTGGTGTGGTTTGTGGTGTGTTGACAGCCGACTGCTTGCCTGTGTTTTTATGCAAGAAAGATGGCCAAGCTGTTGGTGTTGTGCACGCAGGGTGGAGGGGTTTGCTTGGCGGAGTGATTGAATCCACCATTAAAGCGCTGGATGCAAATAAGGGTGAAATATTGGCGCATTTAGGCCCTGGAATCTCCCAAAACGCTTTTGAAGTGGGTACAGAGGTGCGAGAGGCCTTTATTGATAGTCATGCGGGTTATGCAAGTGCTTTCATTCGGTGTAATAATAAATACATGTTTGACTTATATGCTGTCGCTCGAACTACTCTTGTGGCTCACGGTGTCGAATCAATCACCGGCGGAGATCGTTGTACTTATTCAGAAAAAAATCAGTATTTTTCCTATCGACGTGACGGGGAAGTATCTGGGCGCATGGCGCATTTAATTTGGGCGACCTAACGCTGATCCTAATTTTTTGCTCTACCTTTTTCACTAAAAACCATTTTTTTACTCACTTCATCTAAATGATAATAGTGCAGTGCGGTTTGTTTGCGCTGTTTTTGTTGTACCACACAGCCTTTAACGTCGTAATCATCAATCAGTTCGATATCTTTATAAGCGTTATTTAAACAACGTATTAGCGGCTTTTTACCAACATTGATAAATTGACGGAAGTAAAGTTCGCCTTGGTAATCAATGATAGCGTAGGCTTGGTTATGAATTCTCATACCAGGGTCAACAATAATAATGCAATTTTCACTAAATTCTGGTGTCATCATATCGCCTAGATTTTGCAGGGCAAAGGATTCAGAGTTGGTCGAGCAAGTGCTCTCGAATAGGGCTTTAGGGTTATCTATTTCTGACATTTTGAGCAGTAATACGTAGCACGTTGGTTTTGCGTGATTTTCTTGATTGTACCATTGCACTGCAGGCAAGGTTTATCAACTCGGTCGTAGACCGACAGCTCTTGAACGAAATAGCCCGGCTTGCCATCAACGCCAGAGAAATCCTTTAGCGTGGTACCGCCTTTTTCTATCGCCTTTGAGAGAATTGACTTAATGCTTTGAACAAGTACCTGGTAGCGTTTTAGTGATATTTTTCCTGCAAGAATTTTTGGTGAAATCTTTGCTAAAAATAGACTCTCAGAGGCGTATATATTGCCAACACCAACAACGACGGTACCATTCATAACAAAAGTTTTAATATTTTGAGTTCTGCCTCTTGAGTGTTGAAAAAGATAATTGGCATTAAAGTTATCTGAAAGGGGTTCTGGTCCAAGTGAATCAAACAAGGGCAGTGTTTCGCCTTTGTTTTGCCATAGTACGGCACCAAATCTTCTCGGGTCATCAAAGCGCAAACTGGTGTTGTTACTGAATGTTAGCTCAAAGTGCTCGTGTTTTTTTAGCGTTGATTCTGTGGGAACAACACGTATCGAGCCAGACATACCCAAATGCAGTACGAGCGTGCCGCACTCAAAATTAACCAGTAAATATTTTGCTCGCCGTTTAACGCTTTGAATGACTTGGTTTTTCAGAGTCATTGGTAAATGCCTGGGAATCTCCCAGCGTAATTTTGGCCGGTAGATGTTAACATTGGTAATGCTTTGATTGACGACAAGCGGCTTTAAGCCTCGAGCGGTTGTTTCTACCTCGGGTAATTCTGGCATGAAGTTATGAGGAAACCTTTGTAGCAATCATTTGAGGTTTGATGGTGGGATTTTATGTATTTTACAAGGCATATTTTTAGAAGTTCTACTTGTTGTCTGGCAAAAAAAATTAATGCAGGAAAATGAAGTGTAAATCTTGCTCTATGGTGAAAAATCCCCTAGACCAAAGGGCTGAGGCTAAAAATACTAAAAAATGTGTAAAAATCTGAA
>JBBWVR010000204.1:0-2394 GCA_050256315.1 Gammaproteobacteria bacterium
GACAGAGACAACCGCTGGAATAGAGTTGAAAAAGCCTACCACCTCCGTGTCAATGGAAAAGGCGCATACAGCGCAACTACTGCAACTGAGGCTGTCGAAGCAGCCTATGAGCGCGGCGAAACTGACGAGTTTATCAAGCCGACCACTATTGGCGAAGCGGTAACAGTCAATGAAGGTGATGCGGTTATTTTTATGAATTTTCGCGCCGATCGTGCGCGCGAATTGACCCAAGCAATGACAGCTGCTGATTTTTCAGGGTTTTCACGTGAAACATTTACGCCAATACACTTTGTTTGCTTAACCGAATACAAAGAAGCCTTTAACTTGCCTTGTGCATACCCACCAAAAACCATCAACAATACGCTGGGTAGATACATCTCAGATTTAGGCATGAGCCAGCTACGAATAGCCGAGACAGAAAAATATGCGCACGTTACTTTTTTCTTTAATGGCGGCCTTGAAGACCCCCTGCCAGGAGAAGACAGAACGCTTATTCAATCGCCCGATGTGGCCACTTATGATCTTCAGCCTGAAATGAGTGCGCCTGAATTAACCAACGCTCTTGTCGCTTCAATTGAGTCCGGCAAATACGATTTAATTATTTGTAATTATGCCAACACCGACATGGTCGGACACAGCGGCAAACTTTCTGCCGCTATTAGCGCAGTTGAGGCCGTTGACATCTGCCTAGGAAGAATTCACAAGGCTTGTCAAAATACTGGCGCAGAAATACTTATCACTGCAGATCACGGCAACGCCGAACAAATGGTTAATCCAAAAACCAACAAAAGCCACACGGCTCATACCAACAATCCGGTGCCGCTTATTTATGTCGGCGAGCGCAAAGTGGCCTTGGTTGGGCCCGATGTAGGCTCTCTAGCCGGACTGGCGCCAAGCTTGCTTAAATTGATGGGCATTGAGAGCCCTGCGGAAATGACAGGTCAGTGCCTACTTACGATTGATTAATAAACAAAAAAGCTAATATGAAACAATCAAACTATATTGCACCTTCTATCTTGGCTGCTAATTTTGCCAAACTTGGCGATGAAGTTGATACAGTGCTCGCTTCGGGCGCAGACATTATCCACTTTGATGTAATGGATAACCACTATGTGCCCAACCTAACGATAGGACCATTGGTTTGCGACGCACTCAGAAGCCACGGCGTAACCGCGCCAATTGATGTTCACCTCATGGTTAAGCCTGTTGATAGAATCATTCCAGATTTTGCTAAGGCGGGTGCGAGCTTTATTACTTTTCACCCTGAGGCTTCGGAGCATGTTGATCGCACAATTGGGCTGATTAAGGAACAAGGCTGTAAAGCAGGCCTAGTTTTCAATCCAGCTACATCTTTGAGCTACCTTGAACATGTGCTAGATCATCTCGACATGGTTTTGCTTATGTCGGTTAATCCAGGTTTTGGCGGTCAGTCGTTTATCCCGTCCTCACTAGACAAGTTGAGAGTGGTTCGAAAAATGATCGATGAACGAGGTTTAGACATCAGACTAGAGATTGATGGCGGCGTTAAAATCGACAACATCAGAGAGATTGCTGCTGCTGGCGCTGATACGTTTGTAGCTGGCTCTGCCATTTTTAATACCGACAACTACAAGACGACGATTGACGCAATGCGCTCTGAATTGGCGCAAGCAGACAAAGTGTAAGCAAAAAGCCACCTTCACTTCCTTTTTTTCTTAACTTGATCGGTGGAAATTATGCCATTTTCAACGTACTGGATGCCGTTATTTTCAATCTTATCGAGCATGTAAAGATAATTAAGCATCATGCCAGAAGATTCTTTCATGCCGCGACTCGAAGTGTTAGCAAGTACATGGATTTTTCCAATAGATGCACCATTGCTTAAGTGAAAATGAGCGACTGGATCTTTAGCTCTATTATTACCTGATTTTTCCTTGCTCAGATAGTGTAAAGCCAATTTTCTTAAAGGCTTATCAAGAGCCGCTTTAACGCTCTCATTTTCAAGCCAGCTTGAATAAAGAAGTGTTTTAAGTGTACTTTCAATGGTGACCGATTGGCTTACAGAGATAAACGCATCTTTTTCATCTTTACTAAGCACTTCATCGACAGTAGAAATATTTTGACCAAGCCAGTGATTAAAGCCAGGAATAGGCGAGAGAGTGGCAAAATTAGTTAAATTAGGGTGGTTTTTTTGTAATTCTTTCACCACGCTTTTAATTAAATAATTGCCAAAGCTAATACCTGCAAGTCCGCTTTGAGTATTAGAAATGGAATAAAACATTGCGCTATCAGCGCTCATCGGGTCTACAGTAGGTGCGTTTTCATCTAATAACTGAGCAATATTTCCAACCACACCATTTGTGAGCGCCACTTCAATAAAAATCAACGGCTCGTTTTCCATTTGTGGGTGAAAAA
>JBBWVR010000205.1:0-2358 GCA_050256315.1 Gammaproteobacteria bacterium
AATCAAAACCGTGGTTCAGCTTTCAAGAAAAAAGAAGACACACACAGAATGGCTGAAGCTAACAAAGCTTTCGCACATTTCCGCTGGTAAATTAGGAAGCAATCATGGCAAGAACCACCCCAATTAATCGTTACCGTAATGTCGGTATCATGGCGCACATTGATGCGGGCAAGACAACAACTACTGAGCGTATTCTTTTGTATACGGGTCGTACTCACAAAATTGGTGAAGTACATGATGGTGGTGCAACCATGGACTGGATGGAACAAGAGCAAGAGCGCGGTATTACTATTACCTCAGCGGCTACAACTTGTTTCTGGAAAGGTATGGATGATCAATTTGAAGATCACCGTATCAACATTATTGACACGCCGGGACACGTTGACTTCACTATTGAAGTAGAGCGCTCACTTAAAGTGTTAGACGGTGCTTGTGCAGTATTTTGTGCAGTTGGCGGCGTTGAGCCTCAGTCTGAAACAGTGTGGAGACAAGCAAACAAATACAACGTTCCAAGAATTGGTTTCGTAAATAAGATGGACCGTGCTGGCGCGGATTTCTTGCGTGTTTGTGAGCAAATTAAGATTCGTCTAGGCGCTAACCCAGTACCAATGCAAATCGCAATTGGCGCAGAAGAGGGTTTTCAAGGTGTTGTCGATCTAATTCGTATGAAGGCAATCTTCTGGAACGAAGAAGATCAAGGCGCAACTTACGAAGTTAGAGATATTCCTGCAGACTTGCAAGATCTAGCCGATGAAAAGCGCGAGTTTATGATTGAGTCTGCGGCAGAAGCGAACGATGACTTAATGGAAAAATACCTTGAAGAGGGTACTTTGACAAACGATGAAATCAAAGAAGGCATTCGCACGCGAACAATTGGTAATCAAATCATTCCTATGTTTTGTGGTTCAGCCTTTAAAAACAAAGGCGTGCAAGCAGTACTTGATGCGATGATTATGTATATGCCATCACCAGAAGATGTCGACCCTATTACGGGTATTTTAGATGACGCTGCTGAGACAATTGCACCAAGAAACCCAACGGATGAAGAGCCGTTTGCGGCACTAGCATTTAAGATTGCCACAGACCCATTTGTGGGTAACTTGACATTCTTTAGAGTGTATTCGGGTGTATTGAAGTCAGGCGATTTCGTCTTCAACTCATCAAAAGGCAAAAAAGAACGCATTGGTCGTATTGTGCAAATGCACGCAAACGATCGTGAAGAAATTAAAGAAGTGCGCGCTGGCGATATCGCTGCTGCGATTGGTCTTAAAGACGTTATCACTGGTGATACGTTGTGCGACCTTAAAGAGAAGATCATTCTTGAAAGAATGGAATTCCCTGAGCCGGTTATTGCTGTTGCAGTAGAGCCAAAAACCAAAGCAGACCAAGAAAAAATGGGTATTGCACTAGGTAAATTGGCGCACGAAGATCCATCATTCAGAGTGTCAACTGATGAAGAGTCAGGCCAGACAATTATTGCTGGTATGGGCGAGCTTCACTTAGACATTATTGTTGAACGCATGAAACGTGAATTTGACGTTGAATGTGATGTTGGTAACCCACAAGTGGCTTACCGTGAGTCTATTACAACCGCCGTTGAACATCAACACAAGTTTGCTAAGCAATCGGGTGGTCGTGGTCAATACGGTCATGTTTACTTAAGAATCGAGCCGCAAGAGCCTGGCGCAGGTTACGAGTTTTTTGACGAAATTAAAGGTGGCGTGATTCCTAAGGAATACATTCCTGCCATTAACAAAGGTATTCAAGAACAAATGCAAAACGGTGTTATCGCTGGCTTCCCGCTAGTTGATATGAAAGTTACTGTTTATGATGGTTCTTACCATGATGTTGACTCGAATGAAATGGCATTTAAGATTGCTGCTTCAATGTGTGTTCGTGAAGGCGTTAAATTGGCCAACCCTCAGTTGCTTGAGCCAATGATGAATGTTGAAATCTCAACACCGGAAGATTACATGGGTGACGTGATGGGTGACATTAATCGTCGTCGTGGTATTGTTGGTGCGATGGAAGATACACCAGCCGGTAAGCAAGTTAAGGCGGAAGTGCCACTTGCAGAGATGTTTGGTTACGCAACAGCTCTACGCTCAATGACACAAGGTCGTGCTAGTTACTCAATGGAATTTGGCAAGTATGCTGCAGCACCAAGAAACGTTGCTGATGCTGTTGTTGAAAAATTAACAAAATAAGGGGTTTAAGATGTCAAAAGAAAAATTCGAAAGAACCAAACCGCATGTTAATGTGGGCACAATCGGTCACGTTGACCACGGTAAAACGACTCTAACTGCAGCAATCACTAAAGTGATGGCTGAACTTAACGGTAGTGAAGTAACAGACTTT
>JBBWVR010000206.1:0-2826 GCA_050256315.1 Gammaproteobacteria bacterium
CAATGGATTAAGTTATTACGAACTGAAAATAACCACATTTTCTGTGTTGGTGATGACGATCAATCGATCTATGGTTGGCGTGGTGCAAAAATTGAAAATATTCAAAAAATTGAGCAGGACTTTCAGCCAATTAAAGTGATCAAATTGGAGCAAAATTACCGCTCCACCGGTAACATCCTTAGCGCTTCAAACGCTCTCATTGCCAACAACCAAAACCGCATGGAGAAATCTCTATGGACGAAGTCGGGTGATGGTGATTTAATTGATGTCTATAACGCCCGCACCGAAACAGAAGAAGCGCGGCACGTGGTAAGTGTCATCAGTGATGCCTTTAATCAGGGTCAAAACCTTGGTGAAAACGCCATTCTTTATCGTTCCAATGCCCAATCCCGCGTTTTTGAAGAGGCACTGATTAAGAAAAATATTGATTATCGAATTTATGGTGGTTTACGCTTTTTTGAACGCGCTGAGATCAAAGATGCGATGGGTTATGTGCGTTTGGTGGAAAATCAAAATGATAATATCGCTTTTGAGCGCATTGTTAATTTTCCAGCACGTGGTATTGGTCTTGCTACGGTTGAAAAAATTCGCACACATAGTGTTGAGAGCCATACCAGCCTTTTCCAATCTGCTATTGCAATTACTGATGCGCTACCAACTCGTGCTGCCAATGCATTAAAGACATTTATTGAAATGATTCACTCTATAGCAGATGAAACCAAGCATTTAGACCTCAGTGAAAAAGTGGATGGGATTTTACTCAAATCCTCACTGGTGGATTATTACGCCAACGATAAAACCGACAAAGCGGGAAGCAAGAAGGAAAATTTAGATGAATTGGTCAGCGCTGCTGAGCAATATACTCACGACGAAGAAAGCGAAATGAGTGAAGCTCAAGGATTTATTGCGCTGGCGACACTTGATACCAGTGGAGAATCCAATCAACAAAATCGAGACTGTGTGCAATTAATGACCATTCACTCGGCCAAAGGTTTGGAATTTCCAAGTGTGTTCTTAGTGGGTATGGAGGAAGACTTATTTCCTTCCAGGCAATCTAAAGATGAGCCGCATTTAATGGATGAAGAACGCCGCTTATGTTATGTGGGGATGACAAGAGCAATGAAAAAACTTAATCTTTCTTATGCTGACAAACGTTTTCTTCACGGCCAATCTTTCTATTCAATGCCCTCACGCTTTCTAGAAGAGGTGCCTGGTGCCTTTCTTAACCGCATCAAAAGCCCACACAAGGATTATAGCTACACCGGGTCTCACGATTCACATGGCACAAGAAAAACAATGGTTTCCAGCTCGAGCTCGCCTTATTCAATAGGTCAGACGGTTAAGCACGCTAAATTTGGTTTCGGCACGATACTGAACTACGAAGGTAGTGGTGACGGAGCTCGTGTACAGGTTAAATTTAGCAAGGTCGGGACGAAGTGGTTAATTACCTCTTATGCAAATTTAGAAATCGCATAGTTCTCATCTAGCTTTGCGCCCAAGGCATGCCATCATGCCGCCAACCGTTTAAATTACCGCGTTGATCATGTTCGTCAAGATCGCCTTCAAAACCGCTAGCAACATGAGAAACATGAGTAAAACCATTGGCCTCAAGACACTTGAGGGCTTCATTAGAGCGGTATCCGCTGCGACACATTAGGATAATTTCCGTATCAAGGGCATCATCACGGTCCGAGAGTTGTTTTTTCACTGCATCGGCAAAGCCTTCTGCATTGGGCCGCCAATTAGGCTCATCCACCCATGGTATTAAAACGGAATTATTCGGAAAACCAACAAACTTGTGTTCGGCTTCACAGCGTACGTCAACAAATAAAGAATTGGGATTACTTACAAGCTTTTCAAAGGCTTGTTTGGGTAATAAATTACGCTTATAAGACATTTTTACTCCGTAAGATTAGAACTCAATAATGACATTAATATTATCATAATTCAAAGATCGAATTTAGTGCTTACATTAAAAAAAATTATGACTTTTTCACAAACAAAGCAATCGATTCCACATGTGCTGTTTGCGGAAACATATCCATAACTCCTGCTTTTTCCAATTGATAACCCAATTCGAGCAATTTGACCGTATCCCTGGCAAGCGTTGCCGGATTGCACGACACATAAACCAATCGTTCAACGCCAAGTTTCGGCAATAATTCGACAATTTCAATTGCACCCGTTCGCGCAGGGTCAATTAAAGCCTTATTGTATGTTTGACCTCTAAACCATTCAAAACCACTGACGTCCTCAAATAAATCTGCCTTGTAAAACAATGCGTTGTCGATACCATTACGCTCAGCATTTTCTTTTGCTCGCTCAATTAAACCCCTGTCTCCTTCCACGCCAACAACGCTTTTGGCATATCGGGCAATCGGCAGGGTGAAATTACCCAATCCACAAAAAAGGTCAATCACTTTATCCTCGTCACTCAACTCCAATAACGACAAAGCCAAACTCATCATCTTTTGGTTGAGCTCAAAATTAACTTGAGTGAAATCGGTTGGTAAAAATGCCATTTCAATATTATGTTCTGGCAAGGAGTAGCTTAAGCTCACCGCACTATCCAGCGGTTTAACGGTATCCATGCCGCCGCTTTGTGTATACCAAGTGATTGAGAGCTGCTCAGCACAATCTCTAAGCACAGCCTCATCTTCAGTTGTTAATGGCTCAAGGTGCCTAAGAATAAGTATGGTATCGTGCTGGGCAATCGCAACCTCTATTTGCGGAATTTGTGATTTAACGCTCAGCTTGCCAATGCATTCTCCTAAAACAGTTAAATTATCCCCGAGCGAAGGGTGTAGCACTTCACAACGCTCCATC
>JBBWVR010000207.1:0-3960 GCA_050256315.1 Gammaproteobacteria bacterium
GAGCTGATTGCGCCAGAAGATACTGAGCGGTGCTTTATCGACAGTAACTATATGGGCTTGACTCGAAACGTGCTACGTTGCGGTTGGCTGATTCCTTATTTATTTGGCGCTTCGGCCTCAATCTGCAAGTCTTTTTTAGAAGATTATCATCAGAATAAGTTAGAAGAATTTGATGAAAATACCCTCTATTTGCCTTATGCAACTTCGCTGCGAATGGGTGATATTGGCTATCAGAATTCACAAGAAGATGCGGTGGGTGTTAAAGCCAACTATAACAGTTTGTGTCATTACACTCACTCGCTACAAGCCGCAATGCAAACCAGTTGTGCAGAGTATGAGTCTATTGGCCTAAAACAAGATGGTGAATATCAGCAACTCAACACCAATATTCTGCAAATTGAAAATGAGTACTATGCCTCTATAAGGCCAAAGCCAAAATTAAATGGTATTGATCAACCGCTTGAAGCGCTGAATAAAAATGGCATTAATTATATCGAGCTAAGGTCGCTAGATACCAATCCGCTATTACCTTTGGGTATTGATAAGTCTCAAATTCTCTTCTTAGAGGCATTTTTACTTTATTGCCTGCTAGAAGATTCGCCAGCTATATCAACGGCCGAACAGTTTGAGATTGATAATAACGATCATTTGGTGGCACACCAAGGTCGAAAGCCCGGCTTAAAACTGAAGAAACGAAGCAATGAAATTTCATTGCAAGATTGGGGGCGAGAGATACTCGATAAAATAACAAGTGTCGCTGTCTTATTAGGTGATGGCCATGAGGAGGCTGTTCAAGCAATCTCAGAGAGGCTTTCTCATCCTGATCTGACGCCTTCAGCGACGATGCTGCAAATGATGAGAGATGATGGTGACGGTTTTTATCAGTCTATTAATAAGATTAGTTTGCAGAGCCGAAAGAACTATCGTCAGCAAGCCATGAATAAGGCAAGTTTTGCCAAACTGGATAAAGTTGCCAAGGACTCACTTAAAGAACAAGCTGCGATAGAAAAGAGTGACACACAATCCTTTGACGAATTTATTGACGAATATTTTTCTCTAGATGGCTAAGAGTGAGACAATTTGTGCATTGGCGACTGCCGTAGGGCAGGGCGGTATTGGTGTCGTGAGAATCTCGGGGCCGTTAGCATCCGATATTGCTAATCAAGTCTTGCGCACAAATCTAGAGCCGCGTTACGCTTATTATGGTTCTTTTTATGACGCTGAGGGTGATGAGATAGATAAGGGGGTTGCCATTTACTTCCCTAATCCGCATTCATACACTGGTGAAGATGTGTTGGAATTACAAGGCCATGGTGGTATGAGTGTGATGCGACAGTTGCTTGAAGTGGCCACCAGTCTCGGTGCACGCTTGGCAGAGCCGGGTGAGTTTTCCAAACGAGCATTCCTTAACGGAAAAATGGATTTAGTACAAGCCGAGGCAGTGCAAGATCTAATTCAAGCGAGCTCCGACCAGTCGGCGCGTTGTGCCATCCGCTCACTTTCTGGAGAGTTTTCCGACAAGATTAACCATCTATTAACGGCGATGATTAATTTACGCGTGTTTGTGGAGGCCACCATCGACTTTTCTGACGAAGAAATTGATTTTTTGGCGAGTCATGAAGTGGCGGAAAAATTAGAAAACTTAGCCTGTGAACTTACTGAGATTTTAGAATGTGCCAATCAAGGGGCCTTATTAAGAGATGGCATTCACGTCGCAATAGCCGGCAAGCCCAATGCCGGTAAGTCGAGCCTACTGAATGCGCTGACCGAGCGTCCGAGTGCGATTGTGACGGCAATCGCTGGCACAACTAGGGATGTATTAAAAGAGACCATTCATATTAATGGTATGCCGCTACATATTATAGATACGGCAGGATTACATCAATCTGAGGATATTGTGGAGCAAGAGGGGATTCGTCGGGCGCACGCTGAAATTGATAATGCCGATGTGGTGTTATTGGTGTATGACGCCAAAGATAAGGCAGCCGACCATTCAATCTTGCCGTTTGAAGTAGTTGATAAGCCCATTATTGAAATTCGAAATAAGATTGATTTACTGAATGAACGCCCTCAGAGTCATAATAGCGAGGATTGTGTCAGTATCAGTTTGTCGGCAAAGTCGAAAGAGGGTGTAGATTTGCTAAAACAATCACTTGCTGACGTTGCTGGCTATCATCCGGTGGGCGATGGCTTGGTGCTGGCTAGAAAGCGCCACATTATGGCGATTGAGGCTACCTTTGAATTTGTAGAGAATGCAATTGCCCAGCTGGAGGCTGGTGCCAGTGAGCTTGTTGCGGAAGATTTGCGTCAGGCGAGTATTTCACTGGGCGGCATTACTGGTGAATTTACTTCCGACGATTTGTTGGGAGAGATATTCTCGTCATTTTGTATTGGTAAATAACCTTTCGTTAGCTACTCTTATATATAGTCAGTCGAAACAGCCAATACTGCAATGGCCAATAAAACGATAGTTTGCAAGACGATAAGCGCAATTGATTTGCCACCCAGTTCCATCATTGATTTAAGCGAGGTGCTGACGCCAAGTCCAGCAATAGCAAATACCAAGAGCCACTGAGACACTGAAGAGAGAAATTCTGAGGCGACATCAGGAATGAAGCCGGTACTATTCACTAATAAGCAAGCGGCAAAAGCAAGAGCAAACCAAGGAAAGGCCTTGCCGCTGATTGTGCTGGACCCATTATCACTTCTTAATAGTAGAGCAATCACAATAACGACGATTGGCAACATTGAGACCCTGAGTAGCTTAATATAGGTAGCTACATCGCCCGTTTCATTGGATACCGCATAGCCAGCACCCACTACTTGGGCAACGTCGTGAATGGTCGAGCCGATGAGAATACCCATTTCCGCTTCTGTGAAATCAAACATTGAGAACAGAACAGGATAAGCGATCATTGCGAAGGTTGATAATGTAGTGACGCAAACCACAGTAAATAGAGTGTCACGGTGTTTATCTTGCCAGTTTGGCAGTACAGAGGCCACAGCCAATGCTGCAGATGCGCCACAAATAGCCACAGCGCAGGCACTTAGAAGGCCAAATAGATGTTGCCTTCCCATCAGTTTGGCAATGCCCCAGCTGAGTGCGATCGAAAGTATGACCAATATTGGTATAAATAACAGTGCGTTGGTGCCGAGATCGAAGATCTGATCGAGCGTTACGCGAAAGCCCAATAACGCCACACCAAAGCGCAACATCTTCTTGCTTGAGAACTCAATACCCGGTACGCAGCGTTTATCGCTTGAAAGAAAGTTAAATGCAATACCAATAAGAAGGGCGAACAGCATCACTGGTGCTTTATAGTGGGAGCTGAGAAAGCCAGCAGCTGCGGCAATGGTGCCAACAACAATTAGACCAGGGAAAAGCACTTCAAGTCGATTATGTAAGTTGAGGAATAATGAATTCATGAAGAGATATACAAGGAAATTAACAAATTGAGGTATTCTAACATCATAACAATAAATAGATAATGCCTAAGATAAGGGTGGAATATATGATGGATATGAACTGAAATATTAAGCCTACTAAATAATGAACCGCACTGCCACGGTCAACATTTATTAAATAAGTGGGCGACAAGGTGCAAGATTTCAAGGATTTTGCTAAATAAAAACAGTATTTAGCCCTGATACCAAGGAAATAACACAAATTAGACAAACACTAAAATAAGGTCTATAATGTTGATTTTACGCACTTTTATTGGGTGCGCACCCAGCGAGAAGTCACACCTTTCGGATTAATTTAGAAAATAATTCAAATAAAGGTTGACGGGCCAAATTAGGCATGTATAATTTCCCGCTTTCACCGAGCAAATAAGTTATTTAAACGCTTCATTTGACCCGGTAGTTCTTTAAAAATTTATCAAACAACTTGTGTGGGCACTCGTACAATTAGATTGTGCAAGTGCACATAAAAAACTAAAGCAATTAAGCTTTTAAAAA
>JBBWVR010000208.1:0-8977 GCA_050256315.1 Gammaproteobacteria bacterium
TGAGCAGATTTGCATGGGTGCGATTGAAAATGACGGCTTTAACCAACTTGTTCTTTGTGCCGCTCTTGATGTTAGACAAGCTAATCTATTTCGAGCCATTTATGCTTATCTAAAGCAAATAAATTTTAGTTACAGCCAAAACTTTATTACCAATACTTTAACCAGCCATATTGAGCTGAGTCGGGCACTTTTTGCTTTATTTGAAGCCAAGTTCGATATCAGCAATAAAGAGCATGTGAGCACGCAAGAGCCGATAAAGAAAGGCATTACAGAGCTACTCGAGGCAGTCTCATCGCTGGATGAAGATAGGGTAATCAGCGGCTATTTAGAAGTCATTGAGGCAATGGTCCGAACCAATTACTACCAAGATAATGAAGATTATCTGTGCTTTAAAATCCAATCCAAGAAAATTTCTTTTCTGCCGAAGCCGGCGCCTTTATACGAAATATTCATGTATTGTGCGCGTGTTCAAGGGGTGCATTTACGCGGCGGCAAAATTGCCCGTGGTGGACTGCGCTGGTCGGATCGCTCTGAAGACTTCAGAACCGAAGTACTGGGCTTAGTCAAGGCCCAACAAGTCAAAAACACTATCATTGTGCCGGTAGGCTCCAAAGGTGGCTTTGTGCCAAGAAATTTGCCAGCTGAGCGAGCTAAAATGCTTGCCGAGGGCGTTGCTTGTTATAAGCTGTTTATTCAATCACTGCTTGATTTAACCGACAATATTGTCGACGGTGTTATTGTTCCGCCAATAAATGTTGTGCGTCATGACGACGATGATCCGTACCTTGTTGTTGCCGCCGACAAAGGTACCGCCAGTTTTTCTGATATTGCCAATGAAATTTCTACTAATAATAATTTCTGGCTTGGGGATGCGTTCGCTTCCGGTGGCTCAGCGGGCTACGATCATAAAAAAATGGGCATTACCGCACGAGGCGCCTGGGAATCTGTCAAGCGTCACTTTCGTGAAATGGGCAAAGATATCCAGTCTGAAGCCTTTAGTATTATCGGTATTGGCGACATGGGCGGCGATGTTTTCGGAAACGGCATGCTGCTTTCAAAGCACATTCGCTTGCTTGCGGCCTTTAACCACCTCCATATTTTTATCGACCCAAATCCAGATGAAAGTGTTAGTTTTGTCGAAAGGCGGCGACTTTTCAACACTGAAAATACCACTTGGCAAGATTATGACAAAAAACTAATCTCAAGGGGTGGTGGTGTTTTTGAGCGCAGCGCAAAGTCCATTCAGTTGTCGAAAGAAGCAATGAAGGCACTAGGCACAACGCAAAATAAATTTAGCCCAGACGCACTAATAAACACCCTGTTGAAGGCGCCGGCAGACCTGCTTTGGAATGGTGGAATTGGTACCTACGTTATTGCCAGCGACGAATCTCATCTTGACGCCCAAGACAAGGCTAATGACTCTACACGCGTTAAGGCGAGCGAACTTCGCTGTCAAGTGATTGGCGAAGGGGGTAATTTAGGAATGACTCAAAACTCTCGCATTGAATTCGACCTACTGGGTGGGCACTGCTATTCTGATGCTATTGACAATTCGGCCGGTGTAGACAGCTCTGACCACGAGGTCAACTTAAAAATTCTACTGAGCACACTTGAGATCTCAAAGCGCAACAAAGCCCTTAGTTCGATGGAGTCTAAGGTGGCCACTTTATGCTTACAAAACAACTACGAGCAATCAGCAGTCATTAGTATTCACACGCAACCCAACCCCGAAAACTTGGCCGGCCAAGCAGAGGCTATAAGCTACCTAGAGAAAGCTGGGCTATTGGATCGTGAGCTTGAATTTTTACCAAGCAAAAAAGAACTCAAAAGCCGCTTACTGGGTAGCAAATGTTTGACCAAGCCCGAACTTGGCGTATTGCTTGCCTACAGCAAAATGGATTTTTATGAAAACCTTTTAGACACTAACTTAGCCGCAGGTAAAGGGCTTTACCCTTACCTGCTTAGCTACTTTCCTCAGCTTGTAACGGACCAATATACAAGCTTACTCGACGGCCACAGGCTAAAAAATGAAATTATTTTAACGGTTGTTGTCAATAAGATCATTAATACCATGGGCCCGGTTTTTCACATCCGCATGCACAACCTAACAGGCGCCAGTTATGCGCAAATAGCCAGAGCCTACCTTATTAGCTCCAAGCTTTTAGGTGTGGATAGCTTACTGGAGGCTGTTCATGGACTGGACAATAAAATTGCCAGTAGGACACAGTATGATGCCATTAGGTCGTTGACGAAAACTGTTCGCGCCAATGTTGTTTGGCTGTTAAATAACAAAAGTGATTTGGACGTTAGCTCAACTTTAGACGACTACCAAGAAAAATATAACAACGTCAAAGACAGTGTTCTCAAACTCAGTAGAGAGCATTTAAGTCTTCAAATTGACGACCTTGTTGAGCAAGGCCTGCCGCGTAAGCTTGCTGAAAACATCTCGCTGACCACCAACTTGTATCACACCCTAGACGTAATCGCCATCACTGAGAAATGCCAAAGCAGTACAGACGACACACTGTCGGCTTATTTTAGTATTTCTCAAAACTTGGATATTCGCTGGCTCAGCTTAAAAATAAACGCCCTAGAGGTAACCAACGCTTGGCATACACGTGCAAAATTTAAGTTACAAAACCAGCTTAGAGGTGTTCATACTCGCATTACCGAGGCAGCAATTAAGTTAGGCTCAACAACACAATTTCAGCAAGCCTACACGGCTAAGATAGAACGATTGCAGTTGATGACTCAATCCATCAAAGAAGAGGAACAAACGGACTTTACGACACTTCACGTCATTGTTGGTGAGTTAGAAGGAATTCTATAAGGCTCTATGCGACGGTCTTAATCATTTCTGCGGCGGCTAGGCGAGTCTTTTCACTAATCTTGATGCCGCCTAAAATGCGCGCCACCTCGTCCGTGCGTTCCTTGTCACCCAGTACATGCACTTCGGTAAAGGTTTCACCGTCTTGTTCGCTCTTAACAACCTTCATGTGTGCATGCCCCTGAACTGCTACCTGCGCAAGGTGGGTGACGCACAGCACTTGATAGCGCGATGAAAGCTTTCTTAATAAGCGCCCAACCACTTCGGCAACGGCGCCACTGATACCCACATCTACTTCATCAAAGACAATGCTTGGCGCCAACTCCGATTTACTGGTGACAACCGAGAGCGCCAATGAAATACGCGATAACTCACCACCAGAGGCGACCTTGTGTAGCGCCTTAAAAGCCTGACCCATATTGGTTTTCACTTGAATAACAACCTCTTCATTGCCGTTCAACTGCACTTTGTTGGCAAGCGGATTAAGCACAAACTGAATCTCGCTACCCAGCATGCCAAGCCCCTGCATCACCTCACTCACAAGTTTTGAGAGCTTGGTGCTGGCACTTTGACGTTGTTTTGAAAGAGTTTTAGCTTCACTGTTATAAGCAATCATTAGTTCGCCCTGCCTTTGTAGCAGGCCTTGTATTTTGTTGCTAGATGCATCCATACCATCTAGAGCGTTTTGAATGGTATTTTGCGTCTTGAATAATTCAGGTATTTGGCAATGGTGTTTTCTACCAAGACCATGAAGTTCGTTAATACGCGCCTCTAACTCGGCTGCACCGGCCTCATCGCCGCCCACTTTACTCAAGTAATCGGTCAACTCATAAATGCTTTCTTGCACTTGCACTTGCGCACTCGAGAGCAGCGCCTCAACCGACTCTAGGCTTTCGTCTACTTGCCGTGCATGGCTGATTTGCCCATCGACATCAATAAGCTGGGAGTTAATGCCGGCGTCATGGTCAAGCGCCCCTAAAATAGCGGATATTTTTTCAATCAATAGACTGGCGTTGCTGCTGATTTTGTACTGCTCTTCAATGCTGTCAAGTTCGTCTTGTTCAAGTCGTGCCTCGACTAGCTCACTTAGTTGGTGCTGCAGTAATTCTTGCTTTGCGGCAAGCAGTTCGCCACCATATTGAATGCGCTCAATTTCGTTGCTTATTTGTTGATATTCGCGCACTACACTATTTAGCGACTTCACTTGGGTCTGCACCTCCCCGAAGTCGTCCAATAAGATTCGGTGCTGTTGCGTGCGCAGTAAAAGCTGATGCTCGTTTTGGCCGTGCATATCAATCACCTGACAACCCACGTCTCTCAGTATGGATAAGGTTACCGGTGTGCCGTTGACATAAGCACGTGAACGACCATCACTGCCAACAACGCGGCGCAAAATACACTCGCTTTCATCGTCCAAATCTTGCGCTTCAAGGAATTCTTTAAGTTTTGTGTTCTTCTCCAAATCAAAAGTCGCAATAATTTCGGCTTTTCTTTTATCTTGACGCACCAGTGATGCGTCCGAACGACCGCCAGTCACAAGGTGAAGTGCTTGCACAATAATCGACTTACCCGCGCCAGTTTCACCGGTCACTATTGTCATCCCGTTTTGAAAATCAACGCTGAGATTCTCAACAACCGCTAAGTTTTTAATAGAAAGCTGCTCTAACATTTTTTATCAGAAGTAATCATACTTGTTCAGTTAGGGGCGAAGCGCTAGACCTTTCTGCCCCAATGCAATTTAGTGCGAATGATTTTAAAATAATCATAACGCTTAGGGTGTATCAAGTGGACAAAATTCTCATGTCGCCTAACCCGTAGTTTGTCACCCAACTGATTCGTCATCGTTGCTTGGCCATCAAAACTGACTGTTGCACGCTCCACCGAATCTAGCACATGTATCAGCACTTCGCTTTCACCGTGTAAGACAATGGGGCGGTGGCTCATGGTATGTGGGCAAATGGATACCAAGGTAATCGCATTTACACCAGGGTGCACAATAGGGCCACCACTTGACAGCGAGTATGCCGTTGAACCTGTTGGTGTAGCAATAATTATGCCGTCCGAACGTTGATTATTAACAAAGATGCCGTCAACATACAAATCAAAATCAAGCATTCTTGGCGTATGATTACGATGGATGACCACCTCATTAAGAGCCAGATGATGAGCCAAAATCTTGTTGCCTCGCTCAACTTGACAGGACAATAACGCACGCCTTTCTTTGATATACTTGCCTTCCAATATTTCAGCAACCGCTTCAGTCATACGCTCCACTGCCAAGTCGACCAAAAAGCCAAGATGGCCTAAATTGATACCAAGAATAGGGATGCCACTATCAACAAAAGTACGGGCAGTGTTAAGAATCGTGCCGTCACCGCCAACCACGATGATAAGGTTTGCGCTCTCTTTTATTGCGTCATCACCTTCAACAAGAATGATGCCTTGTTTTTCAAGAAAAACACTAAGCTCTTTACCAGTTTGTTCACTGGTAAAATCTTTTGGTTTGGTAATAATGCCAATTGTATTAAACATAGGCCTTGAATTATTATAAAAAGTGACCACATATCATTGAAATCAACATGAACAGTGGTTCCCTGTAAATATACATTAGTTGGACAATAAAATGACAAAAAAGAAAGAGCAAGACATCGCCGAAGAGCAACCCCTTGAAGGCGAAAAAGTAGAGACAACCGAGACCAAAGAAGAGCTCGATATTGAAGGACAACTTGCTGCCGCGCAACAGTCTGCTAAAGACAACTGGGACAAAGTTCTTCGCGCTCAAGCAGAAATGGAAAACCTCAAACGTCGCTCAGCCAGAGACTTGGAAAATGCCCACAAATACGCTTTAGATGGCTTTGTTAAGGCCTTACTTGAAGTTAAAGACTCTTTGTCTATGGGTTTAAAGTCAGCCACCGAAGATGGCGCAACAATAGCGCACATCGTTGAAGGCCTTGAAATGACAGATAAAGTTTTCGCCTCAACGCTGGAAAAGTTTGGCGTTGAAACGCTTAACCCTGTTGGCGAAAAATTTAATCCCGAACTTCACGAAGCAGTAACCATGATTCCAATGCCGGACAAAGAGTCAAATTATGTACTTAACGTTGTCCAAGTCGGCTTTACCTTAAATGGTCGCCTTGTTCGCCCTGCAATGGTGGTGGTTGTTCAGTAAATCGAAAATTTACTAAATTTTGTAAAAATAACACATACACACATATTTTTAGCCAATAACTGCTAAATATTGGCTATTTTTCACATAACAAGGCACTTTTAGTGCCTTTTTTATTGTTTTTTACAAAAAATTAACTGTATTTCAATTATTTCCTAAATATTTATGAGATTAAAGAGTAAATTCCTTTCTCATCAATCTGCGATTGGTAAAATCCTATTATTTAAAAGCTGAAATTCACTTCAAAAATCTAAGATTTTCGAAGTGAGTTCGGCAATATTCCATCGGACAAAGAGTAACGGAATAACTTATCCTTTCGATTAAGATTTTTCGTTTAACTTGGTTATTAATTATATAAAATTTCTTAGAACTTATTTGGTATTAGTGAACTGTTCCTATTAGGAAAAAACTGTTCTTATTAGGAAAAAACTATTCTTTAAGTAACCAAAGTGTTTATAATGTTTTGCTGTGGTTGGTGTTCTAAAATCACTGCCAAAAATTGTATTGTCAATTATTTTCCTTAGCCCATTATGTATTTAGCCAACCCATTCAGAGGATTAAGACCCCAGGGAGAAGATGCTGCATCTGTTGCCCTTCCTAGTACGCTCCACTTGCCTGAAGAAATCATTAAGAATTACAAAGAAAATAATCCGTGGAGCTTTCTGAATATTTTTAGCCCAGAAGACCCTTGCTTAAAAACTGACCAAGAGCTAGATGCTGAAGCAAAAGAAAAGTTTGAATTGATGAAAAGTGAGGCGGTACTTGGCAAAGATGAGGCTAAGTCGTTTTACATATATAAAATCTCGACGGAAAGTCATTCTCAAATTGGTATGATTGCCACTGCCAAAATCTCAGATTATGATGACTTGCACATTCGTGGGCATGAAAAAATTTATGTCGAGAACTCTCAAAAAAGATTTGAGCAAATAAAAAATCTAAACGCACAAATTGGGCCAATTTACGTTGTCTACCCTGATGAAACGTTATTAGACGCCTTATTAAAAGAGCAAACCAACGCCGAGCCAACCTATTCTTTTGATGCCCTAGACGACTGTCAGCACGAACTTTGGGTTGTCAACGACGAAGCAAAAGTACTGCAAATCTGCAAACTATTTAACGCCATCAACCGCACATACGTTGCTGACGGCCACCATAGAATTGCGGCATTATCCAGATTTGCAGAATACAGAAAACACCAGAACCATAATCACACGGGCAAAGAGCCATACAATTTCTTCATGATGGCCCTATTTCCAGAAAGCCAAGCGCGCATACTTGACTACAATAGACTAGTAAAAGACCTGTTTGGATACTCTCCCAGTAATTTTATCGAGAAAGTTGAAGAGCACTTTGTCGTTGAAAAACAAAGCACGCCTTACAAGCCAACTGCATTAGAGTCGTTCGGCATGTACTTGGACAACACGTGGTACTCAATCACCCTAAAAGACAAGCCCGAAGAGGCGCTTTCGGGATTGATGAACTTAGATATTAATATATTGCATCACTATCTCCTTGACCCAATTCTAGACATTGGCGATCCAAGACGCGATACAAGAATTGGTTTTATTGCCGGTCTTCACGGACTAGAATCAATTGAAAAAAAGGTTGACTCAGGCGAAGTTGAAGTTGGTTTCTCTTTTTTCCCAACACCTATGGAACATGTAATAAACTTTGCTGACAAAAATTTAACAATGCCACCAAAATCGACTTGGTTTGATCCAAAACCATTAGATGGCTTGGTGGCATATGACTTCGAGGATTAATAATTATGAGAACTAAGCCAACAATTAAACCGTCAAACCCAAACTTCTCCAGCGGCCCTTGCTCTAAGAGACCAGGCTGGGATATCAGCGTCTTAAAAAATGCCGATACTGGCAGATCGCACAGAGCAAAGCACTGTAAAGCAAAACTAAATGACGTTATTGTCAAGTCAAGCAAGCTTCTTGGCTTGCCAGACGATTACACTGTAGCCATTATGGCGGGCTCCAACACCGGCGCATTAGAGGCGGCCTTATGGTCTCTTTTAGGTGCACGAGGTGTTGATGTTTTGGCTTGGGAAAACTTTGGTAAAGACTGGGTCAACGATATTTTGAACGAATTAAAGCTTGATAACGTCAACTCTTACGTTGCCGACTACGGCCAACTGCCTGATTTGAGTCAAGCGAACTTTGATAACGATGTGATTTTCACGTGGAACGGCACAACTGCTGGCGTTCGTGTTCCTAATGCAGACTGGATTCCAGACGATAGAACTGGCTTGACAATTTGTGACGCAACTTCTGCTGTGTTTGCCATGGACATCGACTTTAGTAAGCTTGACGTTATTACTTGGTCGTGGCAAAAAGTATTGGGCGGCGAAGGCGCTCACGGGATGATTGCATTGTCACCGCGTGCGCTAGAAAGATTAGAGTCGCACACCCCTGCATGGCCAATCCCTAAAGTGTTCAGAATGGCAAGTAAACTAAAAGTGTCTAAAGGTATTTTTGCAGGTTCTACTATCAATACACCGTCCATGATTTGTGTTGAAGATGTACTGGATGCACTTAATTGGGTAGAATCAGTCGGTGGCGCTGAAGCGTTAATCAAGCATTCAAACAAAAACCTTCAAATTATTGCAGACTGGATAGACAATAGTAATTCCTTTAAGTTCTTGTGCAATGACGAAAGCACAAGATCTTCAACAAGTATCACAGTAGCTATTAAAGACGAGTCATTCACTAGCATGAATGAAGACGACCAAAGAGCGTTAGTGAAGAAAATCGTAGCGCTACTTGATGACGAAGGCGTGGCTTTCGATATTGGCGGATACCCAAAAGCGCCGCCTAGCTTAAGATTGTGGGGCGGACCAACAGTACAAAACGACGACATGAAGGCGGTATTGCCGTGGATTGAATGGGCTTATCAAGAGGTAAAATAATGTATAAAGTATTAATTTCAGACGCAATGAGCAACGTTGCAGATCAAATCTTCAACGACAAAGGTAT
>JBBWVR010000209.1:0-1861 GCA_050256315.1 Gammaproteobacteria bacterium
CAATGAATTTGTTAAGCACAAAATTCTAGATATTGTCGGCGACTTATTCCTTTTGGGTAGTAACCTTATCGGTCATTACGAGGGTTACAAAACAGGCCATATGTTAAATGATCAGTTGCTTTCAGCCATTTTGTCCCAACCCGGCGCGTACAGCGTTGAAACTTTTGATCAGCTTTCATCACCCATCAGCTATTACTCCGAGGACTGGCAAAACGACCTGTAAATTAACGGTCTTGATGTCATCTGTTTTTAACCGCTTTATATTGGTAATTTTTGGTACAGAAACAACCGCAATTCAGTTGTTTTTATTAAGCAAAAAGGCTAGCAACGAAGGGTTTTTAGCACCGCGTCTTTGGGTATAATCAGAAAGCTTTAATTATTGATACCAACCATGAAATTAAATGGTGCACAAATACTGATTAATAGTCTAGAGAGTGAAGGTGTGGAGTACGTCTTCGGATACCCTGGCGGTGCAGTCTTGCATATTTACGATGCACTTGAAACTCAAGATGCAGTCAAGCATATCTTGGTGAGACACGAACAAGGCGCAACACATGCGGCAGATGGCTACGCAAGAACAAGCGGCAAACCCGGCGTTGTTTTGGTAACTTCTGGCCCTGGTATTACTAACGCTGTAACTGGTATTGCAACAGCACATATGGATTCCATTCCTATGGTTGTGATCTCTGGGCAAGTGCCCTCACCACTGATTGGTGGCGACGCTTTCCAAGAGGTTGACGCTGTCGGTATTACGCGTTCTTGTGTGAAGCACAACTTCCTAGTTAAGGACATTAAGGACATTGCAAATACAGTGAAACGAGCGTTTCATATTGCGACCACTGGCCGCCCTGGACCTGTGTTAATTGATATTCCTAAGGATATTACCATTGCTCAGATGACGCCTGAAGTTTATCCTGAGACGGTTGATATTCGCTCTTACAAGCCTACTGTTAAAGCCAGCAGTCGTCAGATCAAAAAAGCGGCACAATTGATTGCAAAATCAAAGCGACCAATCCTATATTCAGGTGGTGGTAGTGTTATTGGGAATGCTTCTAAGGAATTAAGAGAATTTACACGGTTATTAAACTTTCCGATTACGCAGACATTGATGGGCTTAGGCGCCTATCCAGGCACTGATGAATTATCTGTAGGCATGTTGGGTATGCACGGCAACTACGAGGCCAACATGTCTATGCATGGTTCAGACTGTGTTGTTGCCATTGGTGCTAGGTTTGATGATCGAATCACTGGCAATCTTGAGAAATTCTGCCCTACAGCAAAAATTATTCATATCGATATTGATCCATCGTCTATTTCCAAGAATGTTGTTGCCGATGTTCCTATTGTTGGGCAAGTTGGGCAAGTGCTCTCTGCATTAATCGATGAGCTGAAAGATATTAAATTAGCTGATATTTCTAAATGGTGGGCGCAAATAAATGATTGGCGTAGTGTTGATTCACTGGCCTACAAGAGAGTCGAGGGTGTCATCAAGCCACAAACGGTTATCGAAACTTTGTATGAGGTTACCAAAGGCGAAGCTATCGTAACTTCAGATGTGGGACAACATCAAATGTGGGCGGCGCAATATTACCAATTCGACGAACCTCGTCGCTGGATTAATTCAGGTGGCTTGGGCACAATGGGCTTTGGTTTGCCTGCAGCTATGGGTGCAAAATTAGCAGATCCGAGCAGAGATGTTGCCTGCGTTACTGGCGAAGGTAGTATTCAAATGATGTTACAAGAGCTCTCCACAATGCTGCAATATAGCACACCGGTTAAAATCGTTTGTCTTAATAATGGCTACTTGGGCATGGTTCGACAATGGCAAGAGTTTTTCTATGAAAAGCGTTATGCAATGTCT
>JBBWVR010000210.1:0-2282 GCA_050256315.1 Gammaproteobacteria bacterium
CAAATCCTTAAAAGCAATGGATTTTAAATTACCAATATAACCCGTATGATGGTAATACATCTTATCGTTGTACTTGTTACCAGTAACGGTAATCTTAGCTGCATTAACGATCACAATATAATCGCCAGTATCAACATGTGGCGTGTACTCAGCTTTATGCTTACCACGCAGACGTGATGCAACCTCAGTCGCCAAACGTCCTAATGTTTTGCCAGCGGCATCAACCAAAAACCAGTCTCTTTTGACTTCCTCGGCTTTCGCACTAAATGTTTTCATAATTCTCTTCTCTATGTCACTGCAGAATAATCGGACTATTATAATCATTTTTTATTCTGAGTGTAAGTTTTCATCGGCCAATAAGGTAATAATGCGCAAATAATACCCGCGGCCCAAACGAAGTGTCATTTTGCCATAATATCAAGGCTCGAATCATAGACCTTGGTCCTCACACCCATCAATCCTAGCAAGGTGTGCGATAAATTATCGTGTGACAGTAAATCATCCGATTTTTCTTTAAAAACATTCGCATCCTGCACTTCAGACATCGCCTCATTAAGCCACAAGATTGCCGGCACTTGTATCTGCTCGCTTGGTGCCACCATATACGGCAAGCCATGTAAATAAATACCATTCTCGCCTAACGACTCGCCATGATCACTGACATAGAGTAAAGCGGCGGCATGATTGCCCGAGGAATTCCTTAAAAGAGAGATTGCTTTAGCCAAAAAATAATCTGTGTAGACAATGCTGTTGTCATAGGCGTTATTGATTTCCTCATCACTGCATTCGTTTAATTGATTGGTTTGACAAGTGGGTGTAAAAACTTCGAAAGCCTGCGGATAGCGCCTATAGTAAGCCGGTCCGTGACTGCCCATCGAATGCAATACAATCAATATATCCTTATCTTCTCTGGCCTTTATAAATACAGCTAGATTACTCAACATGCCTTCATCTCGACACTCTATATCACAAATGGTGTTGGTGCTGGGCGAGTTAAAATCTTCGAAATCCAGTCGATCTGCAATGCCTTTTGCGCCTGTGTTATTTTCACGCCAAATAACTTCAACGCCAGCACGCTTAATAATATCCAACACATTGCTCATATTTTTTCCCTCACCATGAGTATAGTCATCACGGCTTAGCATAGAAAACATACAAGGGAGGGAGAGCGCCGTATTTGTGCCACAAGCACTCATATTAGTAAAAGAAATGACCGATTCTTGCGCCAAATTAGGGTTGGTGTTTCTCTCATAGCCATTCAGCGAAAAGCGGTCCGCCCTTGCGGTTTCACCAATCACCATAATCACTAAACGGTTTTGCTCGCCTTGATGGCGAACTTGAGCATCCATGCCGACTTGTTTAAAAGGCACTTTGGCAACCTCAAATTGAGAATCGATATACTTTGAAACAGCGTACAGATAATAAGTTGGATTCACATAATATCTTAAATCTCGATTTTCCCGTGCAAATGCTGTGTAGTTTTTTGAAAAACTCACGATAACAAGTACGCAAACCAAGGAAACACCAGCCAACGCCTTAAGTCTCTGTATTAATTGCTTTTTAACTGTGAGTCTTTCTATTTTTGCTTTTGCGACAAAATAAGCAGGCACGACACCCAACAAAAATACGTAAATAACCAATTTGACACTGAGCAAATCAAAGGTTTCGGCAGAATTGGTCTCAACAATGCTGGCGATCATGTGCTCGTTAATAATGATGCCGTAATTATTAGCAGCATAGCTAGCAATAGCAGAGGTGATTAATAAAAAAATTAAAATCAGCTTAATCGTATATCGATAACAGACAAGGATTAGCAACGCCGAGAGAAAAGTAAACAGCCAGATAAAAAATGAAGAAACAAATAAGAAATTCTGCGCAAGCGGAAAGATTAAAATCGCTTGCTCGAAAAAGGTAAAATTACCTGTTAAGGTTATAAAAGCCGCAACCAATAAAATCAAATGCGTCTGTGACATTTGCTGAAAGAGCTTCATCAAAGGGGTTATAGAAACAAAAGATGCTAATTATATTACCTTTCAGTTAACAAAGGAAGCAATGCTAAATTCACACATTCATCTAGATTTTGACAACGTCAACACACCTTCAGCAGCAACTACTGGCGCTATTGTTCCTGCAACTGGAAAAAATAACTGGGATAGTGTCATTCAATGTTGCGCAGAAGATGACAATCGTCACTTTGCACTTGGTATTCACCCATGGTTTATAGAAGACCATCAAATGATTGACCTCTATGATCTTGAAATCAAAATTGAGGACGAAAAGCC
>JBBWVR010000211.1:0-3573 GCA_050256315.1 Gammaproteobacteria bacterium
GGATGTTACTTTTGCTTTTGAGCGCAGCCTTTGAATAAGCAATAAAAGCGAATGGAAGGTGATCCACACAAACAAAGCAAAGGCAATTAAAACAAAAATATTGTCGGAAAGAAAAATGGCCACTAGCACTACGGCTGCAATAATCCCAAGCCAAACCAATCGAAAAATTGGCAACAAACGAGAAAACTTATCTTTTTTCCAACGTAAAAACGGCACCAACGCCATCGCAATAACCCCAGGAATCATAATAGGCACAAAAACGGCATCAAAGTATGGCGCGCCAACCGATATTTTTCCCAAATTAAGCGCATCTAAAATAAGCGGATACAGCGTACCTAAAAGCACACAAAACATTGCTGACACCAGGACAATATTATTAATTAACAAGCCCGTTTCTCGAGAGACAAGTGAAAATTTGTTACTTCTTTGAATGAGCGCAGAGCGCCACGAATAAAGCGCCAAAGATCCACCAATAACGACAATCAAAAAGATTAGGATAAACAACCCCCTTGTCGGGTCTGTAGCAAAGGCGTGTACAGAAGTAAGTACGCCTGAACGAACCAGGAAAGTACCAAGCAGGCTTAGGGAGAAGCCACCAATCGCAAGCAACACCGTCCATTGCCTAAAGGCACCTCTTTTTTCGCTAACGCTGAGAGAGTGAACCAACGCTGTCGCTACCAGCCATGGCATAAAAGATGCGTTCTCAACAGGATCCCAGAACCACCAACCACCCCAGCCAAGCTCGTAATAAGCCCACCAACTACCAAGGGTAATGCCAACGGTTAAAAATGCCCAAGCGATCAAAGCCCAAGGGCGCGTCCAGCGGAGCCAAGTGCTGTCTAGCTTTCCTCGAATAAGTGCGGACAATACAAAAGCAAAAGGCACTACTAAACCAACATAGCCCATATAAAGCATTGGCGGGTGAATCGCCAAACCGACGTCTTGCAGCAAAGGATTGAGCTCTCGACCTTCGATTGGCGTGATTGTCATAAGCTCAAAAGGGTTTGAAGTAAAAAGCAAGAACAACAAAAACCCAACACTAACAAATCCTAGAACGACTAGAATTTGATTGACAACCTCACTGGGCACGCGTTTTGAAAAAACACTAACCGCCACACTCCAAATGGAGAGAATCAACACCCAAAGAAGTAGAGAGCCTTCATGAGCACCCCAAACTGCAGAAAATTTAAATAAAGTGGGTAACTGTGTATTGGAGTTTTCAGCGACGTATTTGACAGAAAAATCATCCGTCAAAAATGCGTTCATCAGTACAGCAAAAGCGATCAAAACCAGAAAACACTGACCCCAAACAAGTGGCTTAGAAAGTTGCGCTAAAACAGCTTTATTCTGGTGGATACCAATAGAAGGCACAACAACAAGTAGTATCGCAAAAACAAGCGATAACACCAGTGCAAAATGTCCAATTTCTATCAACATATCTTATTGTCAAATAAATCTAGTATTTTATCTAATCCATTACGACTAATGACAATATCACAGGGCTACTGAATGACGCCACAAGCGTGACACAAGAGCCGAATGTTGGCCAATAGCTTTGTCTGAAGTCGAATGTTAAAATTGAGTTGCCCAGATGAGCTCTGTGCCATAGGTAGGTCATTGCTATGAAAAATCAATACATACATTAGTGACCTAGATGTATTTAATGGTGCGGAAGGAGAGACTCGAACTCTCACGTCTTGCGACACTGGAACCTAAATCCAGCGTGTCTACCAATTCCACCACTCCCGCGAAGAATGCAAATTATACCCAAAAAGTATTAAGTTTTTCCCAATAAAAAGAGAAAAAACTAGGGATTCATCCAATTGAGCTTTTCGTGTAGTTTTACCACCTCGCCCACAATCAATAAACTAGGTGCGCCAACTTTCTCTTTCCTGATTAATTGAGGCAGTTCGACTAGTGTCGATATATAGATTTTTTGCTCTGGCATGGTGCCTTTTTCAATCAATGCAATCGGCATATCTTCACTCATGCCGTGCTCAATCAGCTTTTCAGATAGATTCTTTGCACCACTCAGCGCCATATAAAAAACGATGGTTTGTTGCTCAGCAACAAATTCAGTCCAAGGTAAGTCGCAAGTGCCGTCTTTTAAATGGGCGGTAACAAATCGACAGGACTGCGAATAATCTCTATGGGTTAACGGAATGCCCGAATAAGTTGAACAGCCAGAAGCAGCAGTAATACCAGGCACTACTTGAAATGGAATGCCGTGTTCTGACAAGGTTTCAATCTCCTCACCACCACGACCAAAGATAAATGGATCGCCACCTTTTAAACGGCAAACGCGTTTTCCGGATTTGGCCAATTGCACCAATTGCTCGTTAATATCGCTTTGTCGAGACGACTGTCCACCGGCTTTTTTGCCAACATACACCAACTCAGCATCACGCCTAACAAGCTCCATCACCGCCTTTGAAACTAAGCGATCATACAACACGACATCAGCTTGCTGCATCAGTCGAAGTGCTTTGAAGGTGAGCAAGTCTGGATCACCAGGGCCCGCGCCCACCAAATAAACTTCTCCCAACTTTTGAGCTTTGGCGCACATTAATTGCTGCTCTAAATCGACCTTAGCCTCCTTGATGCGGCCATTAAATACTTTTTCAGCAATATTGCCAGACAAAATCGACTCCCAAAATGCTCGTCTGTCCTTAATGTGAGAGAATTTATCCTTCACTTGTTGTCGATACTCTCCTGCAATCTCGGCGAGATGTCCGTAGGCGCTGGGAATAATTGTCTCCAACTTGGCTCTGATTATTCTCGCCAAAACTGGCGCCTTTCCACCCGATGAAATTGCAATCAATAACGGCGACCTATCAACGATCGAAGGCATAATAAAGCTTGAAAGTTCGGGCGTGTCAACGACATTGACTGGAATATTAGCGGCAAACGCCAATCGTGACACTTCAGCGTTTAGCTCTTTATCATTGGTTGCTGAGATTAGCAAAGACTGATTTTGAATATCAGTCGCTACAAAAGTTTTTTTGGTTAAAGTCAGTGCATCATCGACAGAGCGCTCAATCAGCGCCTGACAAAAATTGGGTGCTACACACTCAATAGTGGCGCCAGACTTTAAAAGTAAATTGATTTTTCTAAGGGCAATATCACCACCACCAACAACCAAGCATTGTTTTTGTGAGATTTTAAAAAAAATTGGAAGATAGTCCATTTATCTAGCCCTTTGAAAGTTTTATTATAGTGTTCTCAATTGAGCAGGATTTTGAATTAATAGCCTAAATATCAAGTATTTTCTTTGCCAGCGGAATGCTAATACTTTGCTTAGCCTGCATTGATGCTTCATCCAAACGGTCAATTGCCTCAAGTAGTAAACTAATATCTCTGGAATAACGGTTAAATAAATACGAGTAGACTTTTTCATCAATACTCATATTTCTCTCACTCATCTGATTATTAAGCGCTTCTTTCGTTTGCTCATCGTTGAGCGTTTCAAGCTGAAACACGGTCGCTAAACTCAAACGTGTTTTTATGTCTTTCATTATCTCCAGCTCACTTGGTAAGCTCGGGCCACTAACAATAATATTAACATTTGATTGT
>JBBWVR010000212.1:0-1906 GCA_050256315.1 Gammaproteobacteria bacterium
CTGTTGAATAGTCAAATCCTGTTGGCTTTCTAGCGCCAAAACCAAATCAGAGCGTAGGAAAATGCCATAGCGATTGATTCGATGAAGATTGCGAAAACTCATTCGTCGAAATTCCGGCAAATTCCATCGGGCCTTATTGTCACAGAGAGTGACCAAGTCGGGGTTTTTATAAAATTTATGAGTGCTGCTGTTCATTATTTTTTTGGCTAATCTCTCTTATCTATATTTGAATTTAGAATGGGCTATCTACATTATCCAGACGAATAAAAATACTTTTTACTTGAGTGTAGTGCTTTAAAGTTTCAGGACCATTTTCGCGACCAATGCCCGATTGTTTATAACCACCGACAGGCATTTCAGCGGGAGAATCACCCCAGCTATTAATCCAGCAAATACCTGCTTGCAATTGGTTAATGACACGATGTGCACGGTTAATGTCCTGAGTGAAGACACCTGCAGCCAGACCAAAGTCGGTGTCGTTAGCACGAGCAACTACTTCATTCTCATCATCAAAGCGCAGCACCGACATTACCGGGCCAAAAATTTCATCGGTAACGTTGGCCATATCATCTTCACAATCGGCAAATATTGTTGGCTCAACAAAAAACCCATCACGTGTTGTAGCGGAATCATGTCGCTTGCCGCCGCATATTAGGCGCGCATTGGATGCTTTCGCTTGATCGATATACCCCATCACCTTGTCAAGATGTTTGGCATTAATTAACGCCCCCATTTGAGTCTCTAAATCCATTGGGTCGCCCAACTTAATTGCTTCACTGCGTTGCTTCGCTTTGTCTAAAAATGCATCGTAAACATCACTCTGCACAAACACTCTAGTGCCATTAGTGCATACCTCACCTTGAGTATAAAAGTTAGCCAATAAAGCTCCAGATACGGCGTTATCTAAATCAGCGTCATTAAAAATAATTAAGGGTGATTTACCTCCCAACTCCAAAGTGACTTCTTTGATTGTTTCGGCCGCATCAGCCATCACTTTTTTTCCAGTTTCACAGCCACCGGTAAACGAAATTTTTGCAATACGCGGGTGTCGAGATAAATACTGACCAACGCGATAATCACCCAGCACGACATTAAAAACACCAGGCGGCACGCCGGCTTCAGTGTATATTTCAGCAAGTTTAAGGACGCTCAAAGGTGTATCCTCTGAAGGCTTAAACAGCATTGAATTGCCAGCCGCTAAACACGGAGCCGACTTCCACATTGCAATTTGTATCGGATAATTCCAAGCGCCTATGCCTGCGCAAACTCCTAAGGGCTCTCGCTTTGAAATGAAAAAGGTATTGCTGTCTAAATCTTGTTGTGTGCCCTGTAGAGCCGGTATTAGGCCGGCGTAATATTCAATCACATCAGCACCACTGTGAATATCAACACAATTCGCCTCTTGCAATGGCTTACCCGTATCCATAACCTCTAGGGCGGCTAACTCATCGTTACGCTCTCGCAAAATAGCAACAGCTTTAAGCAATATACGACTACGCTCGAACGCCGACATAGCCGACCAAACAGCAAAACCTTTTTCAGCGGAAAGTACCGCTTTTTCAACATCAGCCTCACTGGCCTGATCAATCTTGCAAATAACTTGGTTTGTGGCAGGGTTAATGGTTTCAAAAAACTCGCCTGAGTTTGCCTTAACGTAGGCACCATGAATATAAAGATGTTGTTGCATACTAATTACTTTTCCTAATTGTTTTTTGGTGAATTGAAAGAAAACGCTCCGGCACCATTGTCTTAACATAATCACCAACAATGCGTTCGGCTTGTTGTGGATTAATCCCTTTGGGTGTCAGTGCACCACGCAGCCACATGCCATCGATCAGTGCCGCTACAGCGATTGCAACAGATTTAGCATCATCAGCTGTCAGCATGTGTTTTAATTCAGCTCGTA
>JBBWVR010000213.1:0-4457 GCA_050256315.1 Gammaproteobacteria bacterium
CGATGCACCAGGTATTGGCTTAGCCGCAACCCAAGTAGATTTTCACCAAAGAATTATTGTGACTGACGTCTCGGATGAGCAAAATCAGCCGCTATGCCTAATCAACCCTAAGATTATTGAAAAATCCGGCGAAATAGAATGGGAAGAAGGCTGCCTTTCAGTGCCTAATTATTTTGAGAGCGTCAAGCGCGCCAATGACATTAAAGTTCGCGCCCTTGACCAAAATGGTGAAGAGCTTGAAATGGAGGCCAGTGAAATATTGGCTATCTGTATTCAACATGAGATTGATCACCTTAATGGCATTCTTTTTGTCGACTACATTTCAAAGTTAAAGCAAAAACGTCTTAAAGTGAAAGCCAACAAGCAAGCAAAAAGACTGTAAGGCCCAATGAGATCCTTACAATGAATATCGGGCCCTTTCAGCTAAATTCTCAGGTCCTACTTGCACCAATGGCGGGCACCAGTGACAAGCCCTTTCGCATGCTTTGCCGCGAACAAGGGGCAGCACTGACCACCTCAGAAATGGTGGTTATTCAAAAACACCTGCTTAATACCAACAAATCAAAATATCGTCTAGATTTTAGCGGCGAACAATCACCCATCAGTATCCAGATAGCCGGGTCTGAGGCGGACCAACTAGCAGAATCAGCGGTGCAAGCTATCGGCTTTGGTGCCGACATCATAGACATTAATATGGGTTGCCCCGCGAAAAAAGTATGCAATAAAGCCGCCGGCTCTGCGCTCATGCAAAATGAAAAACTGGTGGCGGATATACTTAACGCAGTCGTTGCTTCTGTGGATATCCCAGTGACACTAAAAATGCGTACCGGATGGTGTGAGGAGAATAAAAATGCGCCCGCTATCGCCAAAATTGCCGAAGAGGCTGGCATTCAAATGATCACAATTCACGGCAGGACGCGCGAGCAAAAATATCTCGGCGAAGCAGAGTATGAAACGGTTGCCAGAGTTGTCAGTAACGCCAATATTCCTGTCGTTGTTAATGGCGACATCACCAGCGCTGAAAAGGCCAAAAAAGTGCTTGATTACACTGCAGCCGATGCCGTCATGCTCGGCAGAGCTACTCAGGGCAATCCTTGGCTAATTGGCGAAGTCCACCATCACCTCTCAACGGGCGAAATAAAACCGCCAATGAATCAAAACGATAAAATCCCAGTCATACTAGACCATATCTCCAGCATTCATGACTTTTATGGAAGTAAATTAGGTACTCAGCTATCCAGGAAGCATATTTTTTGGTATTCTATGCATCTTGACCAAAAAAAAGCGAGAGACTTTTGGCCAAACATTAATCGAGTGAGCAATCACTCTGAACAATATTTCATTTTTCGAGATTATTTACATTCTTTATGAATCAAAGCGATTTACACGACTGTATTCACCAAAAGCTTGAGCGATACTTCACTCAATTGAGCGAAGAATCCGCCTCTGGTGTGTTCAAGATGGTCACCCAACAAGCGGAAACTGCTACCTTGAAATTCGTTCTGGATAAAGTTAATCAAAACCACAGCGAGGCCGCTAGAATCCTGGGCATCAATCGCGCCACCCTAAAGAAAAAAGTAGCACTTTACCAGCTCTAAGACTTTATACTTATACCCTTTCAAACATTACACCTTAATAAGGATTGTCAATGGCTATTAAGCGCGCTCTGATTAGTGTTTCCGACAAATCAGGAATCATCGAATTTGCTCAAAAAATCGCCAACCTCGGCATCGAAATACTCTCAACGGGCGGCACCGCCAAGCTTCTAGAAGACAACAACATCCCAGTCATGGAGGTCTCGGATTACACCGGGTATCCAGAGATGATGGCAGGACGCGTTAAAACACTTAATCCTAAAATTCATGGCGGCATATTGGCGCGTCGTGGCATTGATGAAGGCGTAATGGCGGAAAATAACATCAACCCAATCGATTTGGTTGTTGTTAATCTCTACCCTTTCCAAGAAACGATTGCTAAGGCCGACTGCACACTCGACGATGCCATTGAGAACATTGATATCGGTGGCCCCGCGATGTTACGCTCAAGCGCCAAGAATCACGCCTCTGTTACGGTGATTGTTGATAGCTCCGATTACCAAGTTGTGCTTGATGAAATTAGCGCATCGGGCGATACAACATTAGATACACGTAAAAAACTTGCACTAAAAACATTCGAGCACACCGCCCAGTACGACGGCGCTATTGCCAACTATTTAGGCAAAGAAGAAGATGGCTTTTCAAACACCATCAACCTGCAATTTATAAAATCGCAAACCATGCGTTATGGTGAAAATCCACATCAAGCGGCAGCTTTCTACGTCGAGGCCAATCTAGTTGAGGCCAGCGTTGCCTCAAGCACGCAATATCAAGGTAAAGCTTTGTCCTTTAACAACATTGCAGACGCTGATGCCGCACTGGAATGTGTCAGGGGATTTTCAGAGCCAAGCTGTGTTATTGTAAAACACGCCAACCCTTGTGGTGTGGCAACCAGAGGCTCTATTCTTGAAGCTTACGACGATGCTTACAAAACCGATCCGACATCGGCCTTCGGCGGCATTATCGCTTTTAACCGAGCGCTAGATAGTGCAACAGCTAAAAGCATTCTTGACCGACAATTCGTTGAGGTGATTATTTGTCCTAGTATTGACGAAGACGCCAAAACCGTTCTAGCAAGCAAGAAAAATATACGCGTACTCGAATGCGGTGATTTGCAATCAGCCAAGCCAACGCTGGATTACAAAAAAGTAACTGGCGGCCTTTTAGTGCAAGACAAAGATTTAGGCTCTGTAACAGAGTCTGACCTTAAATGCGTTAGCAAAATACAGCCAACCACTGAGCAAATGCAAGATATGTTATTTGCCTGGAAAGTGGCAAAAAGCGTAAAGTCTAATGCCATTGTCTACGTCAAGAATCAAATGACAATCGGTATTGGTGCAGGTCAAATGTCACGCATCTATTCAGCCAAAATTGCCGGTATTAAAGCCGCAGATGAGGGTTTAGTTGTTGAGGGCTCTGTGATGGCCTCAGATGCCTTCTTCCCGTTTAGAGATGGCATTGATGCAGCAGCTGAGGCCGGCATTAAAGCCATTATCCACCCAGGTGGCTCGATGCGTGATGAAGAAATTATTTCTGCAGCAGATGAACATGGGATTGCAATGGTGTTTACAAGTATGCGTCACTTCAAACACTAAATTACAGGGCTACTTATTTTCAATATTTTTGTTGTGAAGTAAGCCTCAAAATGGTCATTGTTAAAATTCCCCAAATTTTCAACAACGAGAATCAAAATGTCAATTACTTAGCAAAGCGTTCGGGCGATTGATTGGTGTATTTATCAATAAAGCGAATGACGTAATCTTCGTCAAGCTCTTCTTGCGACATTTTGTCAAAACGACCCCACGAGGCAAGGGTAATTTGAGCGTCGTTAGCTCGTCGCTCAGAAACCACCACTCTTCCAGAATAGCGATTAGCAATTTTTCTTAATCTGGCTTTTGTTTCAGTACTGATGTTTCGATAGGTGATCCAAATAAAGCCATGCTCTAAATTGTGAACGCCATTAATATCCTCTATCTCGCCATCATAGTAGCCGCCTTTGATAGCGCCAGCATGCGGTCCCGATGTTGGTGGGTTGGAGTTGTAAACTTGAACGGTTTCGCTTTCAGAGATATGATCTCTGTTCTGAATGGGAATAGACTGCCCCATCTCTTCGCTGTCGGCTTGAGAATCACTTATAAGAAAGTAATAGGCAAGAAGGCCGACAACAACAAGTAGTGCCAATATAAGTAGCGGCTTATTATTGCTTTTATTTTTCTTCTTCATGCAGTTAAGGGATAAATTTTGCTCGATTAGGTCGCTATGTTACTGAATCCAAACCCTCTCAAAACGGTTATTTTAGTAGCCTATAAACTACTGCACCTACATCTCTTCCAACTCAATAATTTCTTTTTCCGCTTTTGCAGCCGCTATCCATTCTGCGATACACGGTTGATTTAAAACGCTTTGAACATAGTCTTTCTCGGCCCCTCCAAGCGGAATACTATAACCCTTAAATCGAAGTGCTATGGGCGCGAACATAGCATCGGCTATTGAATACTCACCAAATAACCATTGCCCGTTATCGGAGAATTGCTCTCGACACATTCGCCAAATTTCCTTAACTCTCGTGACTTCTTTAGTCGCTTCAATCGAGAGGTTAATATGATTAAATTGTTTGCGGCAATTCATAGGCAGTTCACTTCGAAGATTTGCAAAACTTGAGTGCATCTCCGCACTAACGGACCTTGCGATAGCTCGAGCACTCGGATCACTTGGCCAGCCACTGGATTCGCAGTATTGTTCAGAGACATACTCAAGAATAGCTAGTGAGTCCCAGATTTCTAAATTTCCATCTTGCAATACTGGTACTTTTATACCTGAACTGTATTGTGAGAGCTCTTGAGTGGTTGTTTCTGTATCAAG
>JBBWVR010000214.1:0-21172 GCA_050256315.1 Gammaproteobacteria bacterium
ATTGGCTGTCTTGCTTCAGTTTTTGAACAAATTCCCGTCTTGAGCCCTCTGGTAAAGTCGTGTACGTTTGAGCTGTAAGAATCATTAATGAAGCAAGCTCCTCTGCGCTTGCTTTATCGTTGGTATCAGATATATAGTAACTACTGACTGCTACAGTGAACAAAAGCAAAAAAAGCATCGCACTTGAAATGATGACGGCTGTTTTGGCAAATAGGGTTTTTGTCATGACGACAAATTCCCAACAGGTGTAAATCGATAGCCAATACCTCTTGCAGTCCGAATAAATTGTGGCGCGGCAGGGTCTACTTCAATTTTTTTACGCAGCCTAGTCACCCTGACATCAACAGAACGATCAAATGGATCGCGGTCGATGCCACTCAGTTGGTTCAAAATATAATCACGACTGAGTGGCTGGTTCGGCTTATCAATAAATAACCGCAACAGGCCGATATCCGCATAACCGAGCTCCACTTCTTTGCCTGATTGGGTAAGAATTAATGACTTCTTATTAAATTGATAATCACCAAAATTGAACACTTCGTCGCTAGGCTCTTCAGCGTTTTGATAATTAGCTCGCCTTAGCAAAGAATGGATACGTGCTAATAACTCCCTAGGGTTAAACGGTTTGGCGAGATAATCATCGGCGCCAATTTCCAACCCAATGATACGATCAATCTCATCACCTTTAGCGGTGAGCATAATAATAGGGATATTCGAACCACTTCGCAGCCGTCTTGCAATAGATAGACCGTCTTCACCTGGCAACATCAAATCGAGCACAATCAAACTAGCGCTATTAGTCTCAAGCCACACATCCATCTCACTTGCGTTACCGACCGACTCACTTCTTATGCCCTGATCTTCAAGATAACGCACCAGCATTCGACAAATACCTGGATCATCATCAACAATTAACAGCAAAGGTTGTTTGTCGAGAGGGCTCATAGCCTGAATTATACGTCAGCAGGCCAACCCCGCCCCGTTGTTACATTTGGTAACAAAGCGATACAGTTTGATTCCTTGTAGAAAGCGTGTGGTAACAATCAATGCTTAATATGACAACCAACTCGAACAAGCAATTGAGTTGTTTAATTTAACTTATGAGGAAATAGAACATGAAAAAAATACATAATTTACTACTTGCATCGATCTTATGCATCGGCACACAAACAGCTTTAGCCAATACAGATACACCTTCAGCTGAGGGCGTATCAAGCACAACAATTGAACAACTGGTTAGCCAAATTCAATCATTGTCAATTGAAGATCTCCAAACACTAAGAGAGGCGGTTCGCGCTAAATTAGAAGGTGAGTTACTAAACTGTAAAAAAGTAGAAAGAGGCGTCAAAGACCTCTCAAGCAAAGAACATAAAGAGCGCAAAGCCAACTCTGCAAAAGACTCAGACAGGCGTGATACCAAGAAATGCCACAACAAAATAGGCATGAAAGGCTGGATGTATAAGATGGACGGCGAGCCAGGTATGAATAAAGGCAAAATAAAACATCGCCAAAAAGCCGGCATAGAAAAGCAGAAATTTGAAAAATGGATCTGGTTTCTATTTAACAAATACCACGCTAAACAACACCATTATCACTAAAACAAAAAACCTTGCTACTTTCCTAGTGGCAGGGTTTTATTACATCATCAATCCTCGGCACCAACCTCTAACTCAATCACCTCTACTTCAGCATTTGGGTGGGCTTTATGTGCCTTTTTCTCAGCTTCTTCCATGTTTTGAGCTTTAATAAATTCATGTTCTTCGTGACCTTTCTCAATCGAATTTACTTTATATAAATGCTTGTCGACCGACATATAACTTCTCCTGAATTGATATGAAAAATTCGTTGTTCGCAAATCCAAAGACACCTCAAAACATGCCTAATTGATAACTATCTTACCTCACTGCCCAGAAAACAACTTGTTTTATTTTCTCGCAAGCTGCATAAAATTTTGATATATTTGCCTCGCACTCACCAAGCAATTCTCAATAACGGCTTCCGACTCTCTTTTCATCATTGACAGGCCATCATCGCCCAGAGTGGCTTGCAGAGCAGCAGCATAAGCAGGGACTGCACTCCAATTGTCGACCGTATCTGGTTCGATCTCCACGTGATATTGCATCGACCAAGCATTCGATCCAACACGCATCGCTTGTACCGCACAAACATCTGACTTTGCTAGCACAATTGCATCTTGGGGTGCTTGAGCAACGTGCACCGAATGCCATTGCAGGCATTGCTGTACACCAGCCATGCCTTGAAAAATAGGGTCAACGATACCTTCGTCAGTCAGCTCCACTTCCAACACACCAATCTCGGATGTAGGCATTGGGCCACAAGTACCACCTAATGCATCAGCAAGAAGCTGATGCCCTAAACAAAGACCCAAATAAGGCTTGCTATGTTCGCCGACCCAGCGACGAATGGCTGCTTTTTCAGCCAGCAACCAAGGACAATCTTCAATATCCCACACATCCATCGGCCCACCCATCACCCAAAGGGCATCATAATTATCTAGGTCAGGGATGGGCTCACCTCGATGTAAATTAACCGCATCCCATTGAATATTATCTTCAGCCAGAAAGCCTCGCAACGAACCAGGATGTTCACAATCAATATGTTGAAAAACAAGTAATTTCATCGATACCTCATAGATCTTATACCAAATAAATTTTGTGCTTAAAACTCATCATATCAAAATTTTCTGGTCAGCGGGAGAAAGGGTTATACTTTCAGCTTTTGTCAGACTTACTGTTATGGCGCAACACAAAACACTCCTTGGTTTTGCTGTTTTATCGGCATGTCTACTGCTGGCAATCAGTTTTGGCTTGAGATCCTCTTTTGGTTTTTTTGTCATTCCTATTTCTGAAACCTTTGGCTACGGCCGCGAAATCTTTGCCTTTTCACTCGCCTTACAAAACCTTTGCTGGGGCTTATTTCAGCCCATAGCTGGCGCACTTGCTGACAAGTACGGCTCAGCCAAAGCAATTGCCATTGGCTCTGTTCTTTACACACTTGGTCTCTACATCTCCGCCAATGCTGGCAGTGCTTTTGAACTCCACATAGGTGTTGGCCTCCTCGTAGGCATGGGAATTTCTGGTACCGGCTTTGGTGTCGTCCTCCCCGCCTTGGCGCGCATGGTTAAGCCAGAAAACAGAGCGCTTGCACTCGGCATGGGCACTGCTGCTGGTTCTGCTGGACAGCTATTGATCATTCCAGCAGCGCAAGGTTTTATTGAGGGCTATGGCTGGCAAAGCGCCCTTCTCCTTTTGGCAATAGGCGCCTTGTTAATGCTTTTCTTTGTGCCCGTTTTTGCAGGTGATAAAAGCGCCAAAGCCAACATAGACAACGAGCCTGCACAAAGTCTGAGAGAGGCTTTGAAAGAGGCTTCGTCTCATGTGCACTACTGGCTTTTGATTGCAGGGTTTTTTGTTTGCGGATTCCAGCTGGGTTTTATGACTGTCCACATGCCACCTTACTTGATAGACAAGGGCTTTGATGCTTCGGTCGCTGCCGCAAGCTTAATGCTTATTGGCGCCTTTAATATTATTGGCAGCTTAATTGCGGGCAAACTTTCTGGCATTTACTCCAAGAAATGGCTTTTGGCATTTATCTACGCTGGTCGAGCAATTGCTATTGTGCTGTTTCTTGTCTTTCCGATTACAATATTCACGGTCTACATGTTCTCAATCGTTACTGGCTTTCTTTGGCTGGCAACCATTCCACCAACAACTGGTCTGGTTGCGCAAATGTTTGGCCTAAGATACATGGGAACTTTGTACGGCATTGTTTTCCTCAACCATCAAATCGGCTCTTTTCTTGGCGTTTGGCTGGGTGGGCGACTTTTTGACCAAACCGGCTCTTACGATGTTATTTGGTGGTCGGCTGCCATTATTGCGGCTGTTACCGCATTGATTCATATTGTTATTAATGAGCGACCTGTCGCAAGGCTCGCTCTGGCCAGACAAGAAAGCTAAACAACAAATGGCAGAGCAAAAAAACTACGTTTTAGCAATAGATCAGGGCACCACATCTTCGCGAGCGATTTTATATAATTCTGACTACAATATTGTGGCGATTGGCCAAAGCGAATTCACCCAATTTTTCCCACACTCGGGTTGGGTTGAACACGACCCTGAGGAAATATGGCAATCCACACTAGAATGCTGCCACTCTGCTATTGCGCAAGTGGGAGTTAGGCCAGACCAAATTACGGCCATCGGCATTACCAATCAACGCGAAACAACCATTGTTTGGGATAGGCAAACAGGCGAGCCAATCTATAACGCCATTGTTTGGCAGGATCGACGCACAGCCGAGACTTGTCGAAAACTCAAAGACCTCGGACACGAGACCAAAATTTCTGCAAAAACCGGTCTACTGCTAGATCCTTATTTTTCGGCCACCAAGATCGCTTGGATTCTTGACAATGTGCCCGATACTCGTGAAAAAGCCAATGCAGGCCAACTGGCATTTGGCACCGTTGATAGTTATTTGTTGTGGCGTCTAACCAACGGCAAGACGCACGCCACAGACGCAACTAACGCCTCTAGGACAATGCTGTACAACATCCACCAAGGCTGCTGGGACGACGACCTTCTAGCGCTATTCAACATACCTAGGATAATGCTGCCAGAAGTACGAGACTCTGCAGCGAACTTCGGACAAACCGATAATAAAATTTTCGGCAACCCAATCCCAATAACAAGTTTAATCGGTGACCAACAGTCAGCCTTAGTAGGACAAGCTTGCTTTAAGCCCGGTATGGTGAAATCCACTTATGGTACCGGCTGTTTTGTATTGCTTAATACAGGAGAGAAAGCCGTTACCTCAAAAAATAGGCTACTCACTACCATTGCTCTGCAACTTAACAATACGCCAACGTATGCACTTGAAGGCTCTATTTTTATTGCTGGTGCTGCCGTGCAATGGCTTCGAGACGGTTTAAAAATTATTGATTCGTCCGCACAATCCGAAGTGTTGGCTTCCGAGGCGGACGACGAGCAAGACGTCTACTTGGTGCCAGCATTTGTTGGCTTGGGTGCACCGTATTGGGATGCCGATTGTCGAGGCGCATTGTATGGGTTAACGCGAAATACCGGCCCTGCAGAAATAGCAAAAGCAGCGCTTGAAGCGGTTTGCTATCAAACCTCCGACCTTCTGCAAGCAATGACTGACGATTGGCAAGAAGGAGGCACCTCAGTCATTCGAGTAGATGGCGGCATGGCAGCCTCCAACTGGACCATGCAAAGGCTCTCAAATATTTTGAATATGCCGATTGACCGCCCTCACATTCTAGAAGCCACCGCACTGGGTGCGGCCTACCTCGCTGGCATGCAAGTCGGTTTTTACCCAGAACCAGAGAAATTTGCCGAATCTTGGAAAAAAGAAAATCGCTTTACACCGACGATGTCAGAAAACCTTAGAAAACAAAAACTCTGCGGCTGGAAAGACGCCATTAGGCGCACACTTAGCTCTTCTTAACTAATGTTCAACGGCAAGATTTTGGCGCCTTGATGTGTAATGGACGCCCGCACGAACAACAAAGCCGATAGCAGCCACAACCAAAAACAAGCCAGCTCCATTGAGTAATGCCTGAGGATACCCCAGCATGCTTACATCAAGGAAAAAATACGGGTATTTGCCAATCAGCTCACCACGTATTGCGATATATACTGCATATACAAGGGGATAAATGCCCCAGTAAAAAGGTGTGGAAACTGGCATCGGTTGTTTAGTCGGGAAAGCTAACCAAAAGACCAACATTGCCATTGGAGTAATGTAATGATTGAGATAATTAGCAATAGCTTTGATACCGTCAGGGTTGTATATATCGCTGAGCAGGAGGTGAAAAATAATACCCACAAACACAATAGAAGTTACCACACAGCCAAATACTTTAGGAGAGGAAAAAACCCTGCCCCAGTGCGAATTAGGAAACAGTGCGCAAGTTGTGGCAACAATAGCGACAAAAATATTGGTAAGAATTGTAAAGTAACCAAGCAGCCTAATAAAAGTATAGCTGACGGTGAAGCCTGCAGCCAAATCTTTATTAATAGACGTGGTGAAGTCGATAATAACGCCAAACCACGCTAGCAAGCCAATCAACAACAGTATCCAGTACTTAAACTCTCTCTTCATCAAATTCCTTGATTATGACAACAACGCTACGCTCTTTATTTGAGCATATATTTCTTTGCCAGTCTGTAATTCTAGCAGTTCGACAGATTTTTTGGTAATACAAGAAAGCAGCAAGTCGCCCCCAACCTTAAGACGCACCATCACCTGTGCATCACCCTCGTCAGCAATCTCATCAATAATTGCTGGCAAAATATTCAAAATACTGGTCTCATCTTGGTGCTGTGCCGTCAAGCTCACATCGCGTGCTTCAATTCTAAGGCGTACATCGCAACCTACTGGTAGTTGTTTTCTTGGCACTAAGAATCGACCTCCTGAGAAATCAATGGCAGTTAGATTGTAATCCTCATCATGACTGCTTACTTTCGCCTTAATAATTGAGGCCGCCCTTTCACCATGGGATAACGACAAGTCCAATCGAGTTAGCATCTCTGATATCTCGCCATGACCAACAACACTGCCCTCATCAAGCAGGATCAAATGATCAGCAAGATGTGCAACTTCATCAATAGAGTGGCTAACATAAATCATTGGAATTTCTAATTCACCGTGCAATAATTCCAAAAATGGCAATATTTCTTTTTTGTGTTTGTCGCCCAATGAGGCTAGAGGCTCGTCCATCAAAAGCATTTCTGGGTTTACTGACAACGCTCTAGCTATAGCCACTCGTTGGCGCTCACCGCCTGATAATTGATGCGCCCTGCGATCAAGCAAGTGTTCGATTTGCAGCAACTTAATTGCTCTTTGCATCACCGATTGATCGGCATCAACAGCGCGTTTAAAGCCGTACTCAATGTTGTCTTTCACATCGAGGTGCTCAAATAAACTGGCCTCCTGAAACACGTAGCCAATAGAGCGCTCATGCGGTGGCACAAAATGTTGCTCATCTTGCCAAATCGCATCACCCACTTTTAGAGTGCCCTTGTTGTTTTCAAGGCCAGCAAGTGCTCGTAAAAAAGTTGTTTTGCCAGAGCCGGAAGGGCCAAAAATAGCACTAACCCCTTTTGACGGCAAGGACAAATCAACATCTAGAATAAAATCGGCTCGAGCAATATTGAATCGGCACTCTATGGTCATTGCCCACTCCTTTGCAACAATGAAAAACGACGATTCAAACTATAAACAACAACCAACATAATAAATGACACCAGCAATAAGCCACCCGCCAACCAATGGGCATTGCCGTATTCCAAAGCCTCAACATGATCGTAAATCGCAATAGATAACACCTGTGTTTCACCGGGAATATTACCGCCAATCATCAGCACCACGCCAAACTCACCAACCGTATGCGCAAAACCTAGTACCGCAGCGGTGACAAAACCCGTGCGCGCCAATGGCACAGCAACAGTAAAAAATCGATCCACAGGCGTTGCGCGAAGCGTAGCCGCAACTTCCATTGGCCGAGCGCCAATTGCTGCAAAAGCATTTTGCAAGGGTTGCACAACAAATGGCATCGAATAAATAACCGAACCTATAACAAGACCAGCAAAAGTAAAAGCCAATGGCTGAGCGCCAAGCCATTGCATCACCCCACCAATTGGTCCATTTGGCCCAAGACTAATAAGCAAATAAAAACCTAATACTGTCGGCGGCAAGATGAGTGGCAAAGCAATTAACGCCTCGACCAACGCTTTCAATTTCCACTTAGAATTTGCCAACCACCAGGCAAGTGGTGTGCCGACAATCAACAAAATCAGCGTGCTAACGCTCGCCAATTTCAGCGTGACTATTAAAGCAGAAAGGTCGTATTCATTTAACATAAAAAGGTTGTTGCTCCTTAGGGTGCACCATACCCGAAACTTTGAATAATCTCCAGTGCTTCAGCGCTTTTTAGATAAACTAAAAATGCCCTAGCGACCTCGTTATTCGTCAGCAAAACAGCTTGTTGCTTAATCGGTGAATACAAATTTTCAGACACCACCCAGTACGAACCTTGGAAGACTTCGCCCAATTTTACTATTTGAGAGTAGGCAACAAAACCCAGCTCTGCGTTACCACTACTAACAAATTGAAAAGTTTGTGCAATATTCTCCCCTCGTACCAGTCTGTCTTGAATGGCGATCCACGCGCCTTTTGATCGAATGACCTCTTCAGCGGCCCGACCGTAAGGTGCCAATTTAGGATTGGCTATCGCCAAATAACGAAAATCACCCTCAACAAGAACCCTGCCTTCAGAGTCAATGGCGCGCTCAAGCGCGCTCCACAAAGCCAACTTGCCGATGGCGTAGGTGAATCTAGAGCTTGGCACAATCAGGCCTTGTCTGTCCAATAATTCAGGCCTCTTCACGTCCGCAGCAAAGAACACATCAAAGGGCGCTCCATTGATGATTTGGGCGTAGTGTTTTCCTGTTGAACCGGGAATTAAGACCACTCGGTGTTCAGTATCACGCTCAAACTCATTGGCAAGGATCTTCATCGTACCAACAAAATTACTGGCAACGGCAATACGAATCTCATCAGCCATTGACGCGGCAGAGATAAGCAACAAACCAAATACGATCGGCGCTATACGTAAAATTGAGCTAAAGGATTTCATCAAAAATACGATTGTTTAAGAACGACAAGGATGGCGCATAGTAAATATGCAATTATTTTAAAACGAAAGGGGCTTGGTAAATTGCTTATTCAGTCTGTGAGTATTATCAGTACTGCCAGAGCTCCAGTGTACTCCAAGCATCTCCAGCAATCTTGCTGATTTTGCTATCGTTACCTTCGTATGCCAAACGAATCCAGTACTTCACCTTGGACATGTCCTTAGAGACGCCCTTGCCGCTGTAATACATTACCGCTAAATTGTACTGTGCGCTGGCATATTGCTGTTCCGTTGCCTTTAAATACCAACTGATTGCACTTTGGTAATCTTGTGTTACACCTGTGCCGTGCTCGTACATCACCCCCAATGTGTACTGACCTTCAGCGTCACCTTGCCGAGCAGAAGCGCTATACCACTCAAAAGCCTGCTGATAGTCTTGCATTACGCCCCGGCCATAGTAATACATTTCGCCCAGTGTGTTTTGGGCTTTTACAACACCCTGATCGGCTGCTTTTTTGTACCAGTATGCCGCTTGCTGGTAATCCCGAACAACCCCCTTACCGTGGGCATAAAGCAAGCCTAAATAAGTTTGCGCCTTAGCGTCCCCTTGATCGGCAGCCCTTCGATACCAATAAGCCGCTTTTTCATCGTCTTGCTTGACACCTTCGCCACGACGATACATAAAGCCGAGATTATACTGCGCGTCTGCATCGCCTTGTTTGGCTAGTGGCTGCCACTCTACATATGCCGCGCTGTAGTCGCCAGCATTATAAGCATCGAGACCAACTCGAAAATCAGCATAAGATACGTTTAACAAGCCCAAGGCTAAGCAGAATAACAGCAGTTTAGAGACGAGTTTCACAACCTTATAAATCTCACAATACAGTCTAAATTGACTGTAAATATACCCTTTGTGTGGGCCATTGTGGGCTAATTTTGCTTAGCAAGTAAAATTGTAGGAATTACCAACACTTGTTATTCTTAATCAAGCAATTCAAATTCGTGACTATAGCACCTTAAGGGTCAAATTGATCTGATTTCATTGCAACTATAATTTATTGGGCGTAAAATCCGGCAATACCTTGATAATTATCAAAAAAATAATGAACGCAAAACAACTTCTAACTTTTCAAGCCGCACTCTTGGCAGGTACTGTCTTTCTTTTATGGTTTGCACCTGAAAAAATTATTTGGACGTTTGAATTTGTTAAGACGCCAAATCTTACTCCTTATATAAATCTTATAAGCGTCTTGCTTTTGGGTCTTGCTATGCTGTCGAGCGTTCTTGCCCATCTACCTGAAAATATGCTTGGCGATGTATGCGCGGCATTTGGCACCACTCATCTGCTATTTTTATTGGCAAAAATACATCAAATAACAACTAGCGATGACAATTTAGACATAATGGCAGCGCTCAGTGTAACTGCGACATTGGTATTTATCCTGTTGTTCTTTAACAAATATCGTAAGCTCAAAGTAGTCTGAACTTATTCAAACTGACCGTTTTTCAAAAAGTGGATCACTTGACGGATGACCTTCTTGTTTCTCATCATAAAGGGATGCGTGACTGGCAATGAAATATGATCGGTCATGCCCTCAACTTTGGTATTTCTCACACTCACTTTACCATCATTCTGACCGGAGATCATCTTTGAAAGTATTAGGTTGACACTGCGAGTACCGGCAATAATGCCCACTTCAAATTTTGCCGGCCCTAGAGCTTTTGGCACACTTCTAGCATCTGTTCCCAGCTGCAAGCCTGCAGCGCCGTGCATGCGCTCAAAGCCCGGAACATTTCTCAAAGAATCCACAACTTCACTACCTTGATTGGGTGGGCCTAACATCACCACTCTTCCCAAATTTTCGATCATATTGGTACTCAAAAATTGGCGCACAAGAATACCGCCTAACGAGTGAGTAACAAAATTGACTTTTGCGCCATTTGGGCAACGAGCAAGTGCACTAACAATAGCATCCTCTGCCAATGACTCTATGTTCTGTTTAGTGGATGGGTAGTTGGTATTGATTGTGACATAGCCTGCACTAGACAATGCAGACGCCATTTTTTTAAGCGAAACGTCCGTGCGAATTAAGCCGTGCAAAAGAATAACACACTCACCAGCATGCTCCCTAGATGAAATCATAAGTCATTACTGAAGATTTAATTATTTCAATCAATTATATCAATACCTTTAAGTGGAAGTATTGAGGTTAACAACATTTCTATAATGCTCAACACTTACGGCAATAAAGAAGAAGCGCAACAAAGCAAAAACAGCAGCAAGTACGCAGCCGTTAAGTCGGTGTAAATCAATTCAATTGAGTTGTCAAATATTCTGGTGTATGATTCACGGTTCAAGATAAAGGCTTTTATAGCGCTGCCTTGAGATAGGATCAGGTGATTTGACGTCACTCGTTTTATGTAATTGCAGCAATATAGGAGTTTATATGCAAAAAAACATCGGAAAATCCACACAAAGTATCTGGGGTGGCGAACAAGAGCACGAACTTTTTGAACGCTCGACACAAGTCCCTGTTGTTCACAGTGTATCTTTTGCCTACAAAGACATCGATACTTGGCACAAAGTTGCCCTTGGCGAAGAACCGGGCCATATATACTCACGCAACACAAACCCGACTGTCAGAGCGTTTGAAGACAAAGTAAAGATGTTAGAAGGTGCCGAGGCGGCGACCAGCTTTTCCTCAGGCATGGCGGCTATCAGCAACACGCTGGCCACTTTTTTAAGGCCCTGTGATCGTATTGTTTCCATCAAAGACAGCTACGGTGGCACAAATGTTATTTTCAACGAGTTTTTACCACCATTAAATATTGAAGTGGCACTTTGTGAAACGGGAGATTACGAGAAAATTGAGGCTGAAATAGCAAAGGGCTGTACTGTACTCTACTTGGAGACACCGACAAATCCAACCATCAAGATTACCGACATTAAGCGCCTTGCAAGTGCCGCTCATAAAGTTGGCGCTCTAGTCGTTGTGGACAATACCTTTGCCACCCCGATCAACCAAACACCTTTAACACTCGGCGCCGATATTGTTCTCCACTCCGCCTCTAAATATCTCGGAGGCCATGCAGATGCATTGGGCGGTGTTATTTGTGGCAATCAAGATTTGATCGACAAAGTCTACCACTACCGTGAAATCAATGGCGCAACATTGGCACCAATGGATGCGTACAGCTTGTTGAGAGGCATGAAGACTTTAAAGCTCAGAGTCGAGCGTCAAAATGACAACGCTATGACTGTAGCGCAGTATTTACAACAACACCCAATGGTTGAGGTGGTGAATTATCCAGGCTTGACCTCGCACCCTGGTCACGATATTGCCAAAGCACAAATGACAGGTTTTGGTGGCATGTTAAGCTTTTCGGTGAAAGGCGGACTTGACGCAATTAAGCAATTTTTACCAAAGCTGAATTATGCCCACATGGCGGCAAATTTAGGTTGCGTTGAAACAGTTGTTGGGCCACCAGTAACAACTTCACACGTTGAATGCACGGCAGAAGAGCGAGCTGCAGCTGGGATACCCGAAGGGTTGGTAAGGTATTCAGCCGGCATCGAAGACATTGAAGATTTAATTGCAGATCTTGAGCAAGCATTAAGCTCTTTAAGTTAACACAATATTGGGAGAGAGATGAAAGAGAGCAGAAGAAGGTTCGACAAAAGCGAATACGAACAACGACAAAACAAAACTCTCGCGGCAATGGAGTGTGCTGACGTCGACTTATTAATTGTCTATGATCCGGCAAACATGTGTTGGTTAACAGGCTACGATGGCTGGTCCTTCTATGTCCACCAATGTGTCGTCATATCTAGAGATGGCACCCTATTTTGGTACGGGCGCGGCATTGATGCAAAGGGTGCAGAACTGACGACCGACCTAGCTCTTAAGGATATTCTGTTCTACCCAGATGAATATGTCATGTCGCCAGACAGACATCCGATGGAATTTCTTGCAAACATCCTTAAGGAAAAAGGCTTGAATAAATGTCGGATAGGCTTGGAAAAAGACAACTACTACTTCTCCGCAAGAGCGGCCGAATCTTTATATCAGAACTTACCTGAGGCGCGTTTTAGTGACCAAACGGGTCTTGTGAATTGGCAACGAGCAGTAAAATCTGAAACCGAGCTCAGCTATATGCGCCGCGCTGGCAAAGTGATTGAAGGTGTGTATCAGCGTGTTATGGAAGTTGCTGAGCCAGGCATGCAAAAAAACGAACTCGTAGCGGAAATACTGCATGCTGGCGCGATGGGCAAAGACGGTCATTACGGTGATTACACTTCCTTCGTTCCGCTGATTGGCGCGGGCGATGAAGCGGCCGCCTGCCATATGACATGGGATGACAAAAAACTGGCGAATGATGAGGGTATGTTTCTGGAGTTAGCGGGCGCCTATTCGCGTTACCACTGCCCCTGTTCACGAACCCTTTTTTTAGGAACGCCGCCACAAAAATACATCGACATTGAAAAGGTGATTGCTGAATGCATTGAGAACGCACTTGAAATGTTTAAGCCGGGTGTTGTCTGCGAGGAAATATCCGACAACTTTACCGCAACACTAAACAAATACGGCTACGAAAAAAATAACCGTGTTGGCTACCCAATTGGGCTCAGCTATCCACCAGACTGGGGCGAGCGTACAATGAGTTTACGCTCCTCGGATAAAACCGTGCTTGAAGAGAATATGACTTTTCACTTTATGCCTGCCATCTGGTTTGACGACTGGGGCTTTGAGATGACTGAGAGCATCCGTGTCGGTCAAAATGGCGGCGAGTGTTTGTCCAACGTACCAAGACAACTGCTAATTAAATAAAACGATGAAAAACAATCCCATCTCTGCGACAATCGATTTCGACAAAGAGGGCATTCAGCATGGCTTTCTGAAGGTTCCGTATTCAAGCAACACTTCGGCCTGGGGCTCGATTATGATTCCAATCACCCAATTTAAGAATGGTGACGGACCTACAGCCCTATTAACCGGTGCCAACCATGGTGATGAATACGAGGGCCCGATTGCGCTGTTCAATCTCGCAAGACGCAATAATATCAGCAATATTTCAGGTCGAGTTATTATCGTCCCAGCAATGAATTTTCCTGCGTTTCAATCGTGCGATCGCGTCTCGCCGATTGACGGCATAAACATGAACCGCACCTACCCAGGAAAGCCCGACGGCACGGTTACCCAAATAATTGCGGATTACTTCAGTCGCATATTGCTACCAATGACCGATATAGCCCTAGACATTCATTCAGGCGGAAAAACGCTTGATTGTCTGCCTTTTGCAGCCTCGCATGCCCTTGACAACAAAAAGCAAGAAGAGGTTTGTGAGGCTGCCGCCAAAGCTTTTGGCGCGCCTTACCTGTTAAAAATGCTAGAACTGGATTCTGGCGGAATGTACGATTCACAGGTTGAATCTATGGGGAAAACCTTTGTCACCACCGAGCTCGGTGGTGGTGGCACGAGCACGCCATATACAGTAGAAATTGCCAAGCGTGGCGTGGACAACCTCCTGATTCATGCCGGCATCATGAGTGGCAAGTCCATGCCAAGTCCCACGCCAACGGTTTCATTAAACATGCCAGATGACCGGTCTTTTGTCTGCTGTGAGCATCGTGGCCTTGTCGAGCCCGTTGTCTCTTTGGGTGATACGGTACACACGGGCGATCTGCTGGCAATAATCCACAATACCGATAGAACGGCTGCCGAGCCAGTCGAATATTTCGCAAAAAGAGATGGGATGGTTATCATCAAACACTCACCATCGATTATCAATATGGGTGACAATCTTTTTGTAATTGCAGCAATTGTCTAACAAGTCTACTGGGTAGACGTTGTTGTGATCCTGACAAAAAAAGCCCCACGCAAAGAGCGTTACGCAGGGCTAGGTAATTGCATCTTTATTACAGGAGAATAACTATTAACTAATCTGCAATTAAAAAACACTCGCCACTTAGAAAATCACTTCTTTACAAGGAAAGGGTATTCAAAATATAAAGAAGCGAAACACTTACTCTTGCGAGCGTCAGATAATATCCTACTCCTATTGTCGGGTATTTGCAAGTGTTTGTTTATTAACAACTTTATAACAAGCAAATTTGATTTAGTGAACAATTAGCCCGCTTTCAATATGTCCCTCACAGAGCACTTGGGGAAACTTAGCTCATACTCTGGGTGGGGCAGAACTGATCGACGACCCTAGATTATTGACCAATGTCGACAAAATTAAACTGGAAAACCGAATAGCGCTAAATCAGGCTATCTCAGCCCGGGTGTCCGACCGACCGGCTGAAGAAGTGCTGTCAATCTTTAAGAAGTGCAGTGTTACCGTAGGCCCGATTCTCTCGTTCGACGCAATAGTCAAAGATTAAAACTACTTAGCAAGAGAATGCATCATGACCGTACAAGAGCCTCTCACAAGCAAAAACGCACAAATGCCAAATGTGCCATTTCGCATGTCCGCATCCCCAATCAAGTTCAGATTTCCTGGCCTTCCTATGGGCGCAGGCAGTGAGGTTGTATTTCAAGAAATCCTAGATTACGATGACGCACAATGCGATTCGTTAATGGGGGAAGAATAGCGCCAAATAAAAGGGTTGTTTATGCGCTTTCCGCTGAGTCTGCCATTGATTAGTCAAGCCCAAGCAATGCAATAGAGTAACCACCAAACGAAAGAATTAATGCCCCGAACAATACACGCCATATCTTTTGTGTATCAACAAATTTTTTATGTGGCTAGCTTCATTATAGTTTTTTCCTGTCCAGCCGTATACTGATTTAATTTGCTTTGTTCAAACGCTTTTGTCTGAGCCCTGTCAGCCAATTGATGCAGTCATAATTCAGTGAATACAGGCACGGCAGCAAAACCAGTGTAACCATGGTACCAAATAAAAGGCCGTAACCCAGTGCTAGCACCATAGGCTGTAAAAAGGCATCATTACCACCAATACCATACGCTAAAGGCAATACCCCGGCGAGTGTTGTTAGCGTCGTCAAAACGACTGCCCTTAGTCTATCTTTTGAGCCCTCTGCGATCCAGTGGATTGAGACACTGTCCTTACCTTGTTTTGACTTAAGGTAATTTAAGTGGCTTATCATCACTAGTGAATCGTTAACTACAACGCCAACGAGCGCCAGAGCACCCATCAGAACAAAAAAGCTCAACGGCTCCCCATGTAAGAAAAAAGCCCAAACAACACCAACCAAGGCAAACGGCACGCTGGCAATCACCAATAGCGGCTGAGTATAAGAATTAAAGAGCAACGCCATAACTAAAAAGATGCCAAATATTGCAAAACCAAAGGCTTGATAAAAAGTGTCGAGTGTTTGTGTTGCTTGCATCGCACCACCGCCTTCAACCACTCGTATATCTGGATAATTACTTCTAACATCCAATGACTGTAATGCCTGTTTCATCACTGCTTGAGGCGTAGTCACCACATCATCCACAGCTGCAGTGATTGAAATAACCCGCTCTCCGTTAAGATGGTTGTAATCTGGTTCGCCAGAGATTTCTCTTATTGAGGAGAATTGAGACAGCGCAACCATCATGCCTTGATTGTTTCTAACCTTACTCATTGGGATAAAGTCTTCGGAATAATTATTATCACCTAGGTACATTTTGACGTTAAGGTTGTTTCCATCAAACTGAACATTGGTAATGTTTGTTCCAGAAAATATTGTTCTTAAGTGGCGATAGACCTGCTGATACTCTAAACCCAATTTGGCCATGGCTTTGTAATTTAGCACCACTTCAATACGCGGGTTACCTTTATCATCATTACGATCAATATCACCAACGCCGTTAATATTCATCAGCACTTCTTCTAAGCGAGCAATAGCAGCCTCTCTTTGCGTGTCGTTGCCACCAACCAAACTAATTGAAACGTCAGCGCCACTGCCAGGACCTTCGCGGTTAACCCTAAAATTAACATTTTCAACACCTTCAACGTTGCTTGTTTTTATTTGCAAGACCTCAATAATTTCTGCAGCAGTGATATCTCGATCATTAAAAGGAATCAGTGAGATGGCAATTGTTGCTTGGTTAGTAAAACGAGAGCCGATTGTACTTGTAAAGAAGTCTAAATTTTGACCCGTCTCTTCGATGATAATATTTTCTATCCTAATTACTGCTTGTTCAGTCACGTTGGCTGAGCTACCAGCAGCTGTTTCAATGCGCATATTAATCGTGTTGGAGCCACTTGTTGGAAATAGCGTGAACGACATATTGTTCACAGCAAAATACACTGAATATGAGAGTAGTGCAATGAAAAAAGCAAGCACCGCATAACGCCATTTGAGAACCGTTCTAAGCTGTTTTTCAAACCAGATCTCTACAGGTTTAAACCAAGTTTTCTGCTTTTCGCTCTTGTTTCCTGCCAAGTGTGCAGGCAAAGCAAAACTCACTTCTAACAATGACAGTATCAGCGCAACAATAACCACAAGGGGTAAAACGTAGATAAATTTACCCATAATTCCGGTCATCATAAACATGGTTGACATTGCCAAAATAGTCGTCAGGATTGTAGTCAAAACTGGCATGATGACGCGCTTAAAGCCAGCCACAACATTTTCATAGACATTGCCACCCTTGGCCTTGTAGTGATGAATGCTCTCGGCAATGATGATGCTATCATCGACAACGATTCCCAAGATTAAAATCATTGCTGTTAACGAGATAAGATTAATCGTTTCGCCTGTAAATCCAAGAAATGCAACAGTACCCAACAAGGATACAGGTATGCTGACAGCCACCCAAAACGCTGTTTTAAGCGATAAGAATAGCCCAAGCACAACTAGGATCAAGGCCAAGCCCAGGGCGGCGTTTATAGCCACAATTTCTAGACGATTCTTGACTGACTCAGAGCGATCATTGGTCAGAATGAGATTAAGCTCTGGCGGATAGTTTTCTTCGAGCTCATGTATTTTTTCCCTCACTTGTTCAACGGTACGAATAATATCTGCCTTATCCGATTTTTTAACCGTTAGAACAAACCCCTTTGTGCCGTTTATACGAGTGATGGATTGAGCCTCAATTCTGCCTTCAGTAATACTGGCTATATCTTTTAATTGAATGATTGGGCTGTCATAGTTTGACCTAACAATGACGTTTTCTATAGATTCAATACTTTCATATTCAGAAAGGATAACAATATTTTTTTTGTCTTCACCCTGATTGTTGTTTCCGATAGTTGAACGAACATTTTGTCGCGCAATGGCGCCACTAACTTGATCAAATGAGAGCTGGTACCTCGCTAACTTGTCTGGATCTATTCTAATTTGAATTTCACTTTTTAGGTAGCCCCCTATTTCTATCGCTGCCACCCCGTCTATCAGTGCAAGCCTTTTTTCTAAATCCATCGCTATTCTTTCGGCCGTATCTACATCAACACTACTAGCATCAATAATAATGGTCAGCACTGGAAATTCCGCGATACTTATCTCTGCAACTGTAGGGGCTCCGGCTATATCTTCTGGTAAATTACCAATACCACTTACGGCTTTGGCTATATCAACCTTTACCGCTTGAATATTGTCAGAATCTGCTGAAAGGGTAACGAAAATGCTTGATATCCCCTCTCTAGAAGTAGAAGTAAACTCCTCAATACCTGATATATTTTTTAGTTTTGCCTCAATGATTTCGGTGATGTTTTTCTCAACGTCTTGGGGCGATGCGCTTGGGTAAGAAGTGGTGATGGTTAATATATCAAATTCTGCAGAGGGGAATTGGTCGCGCTGTATTTCCTGAAGTACTATAACGCCTAACACAATAATGGACAATGTGAAAACCAACGCAAGTTTTTTTTGTTGAGCGAAGAAATTGAGAAGGGAATTCATAAGGAGTCCATATTGTGTGTCATTAAAAACTAATCAGTTAATAATACTCGGCCTATTTAACCAATTGATCTGTCAAACTTAAATAATCAATCACTGCTTTTTGATAACCTGCTGCTGCTTGCGCGTAAGATAGCTTTGTTAAGTTGGCACTTTTTTGTGCCGCAATCACGCTGCTCTTCTGACTCAATGCGTCGTTGTATTTTGCCTCTATTTCAAGAGTTTTAGCATTTGCCAACTGGCTTTGCTTAAGGGATATGCCCATTAATTCCTGCAAAAGGTCAACCCGAGAAAGTAGAGAGACTATTTGTTGCTCCAAGTTTAGTTCAGCCTCTTGTTGTCTGAAGTTGAGTTGCGCAAGTAGATTTTCAGTTCGCCTAATGTCCAATAATTCTTTTGTGTTGCCAAGCGGGTACATAAAGCTTAGACCCACTTGCCAAGAGGTGTCTTGGTTAGCAAAACTATCAAAATAGCTGTTAGAGTTGCCCTGACTTGTTAGACTGACACTCAAATTAAGGCTGGGCTCCAACTTGTTTTCATTGCTAATGAGTTGACGTTTTAGTTTTTGTCTGTCGTAATTTATCTGCCGTATTGTCCTAGAGTTTCCCACAAATCTTGCAATGTCACCACTAGAAACCCTTTGATCTTGAAATAAATCAAATTCAGCAAGCATCAGTTTCGAATCTATAGCCACCAACAAGGAAAGCTCTTGTCTCACGGAGCTCAACTCTTGACTCGCTTGCAAGGATTGTTGTTGGGCTCTCACAAAAGAATCTTGTTCTTGCAGTAAGGATGATTTTGTGAGCAAAGATTGCGCATACTTTTCGCTGGCAATGCTGAGTTGTTGCACGCTAAAAGCTAAGTTCATACGATATGTTTCCGCCTTTTCTTGGGCAAGTGCTAGATCAATAAATCGCTTTGATTTGGACGCTAAAAACGCCTCAGATTGTTCGGTAAGACTCAGTTGTTTTGACTCCAAATCGATGCCTGCCAGGTCTGCAGAGAGACTATCGTTTACTCCTCCTTGATTCTCCATGAGCGGTTGCGAATAGGTTATTGAGGTTAGATTGGTTGCTTGAGTTAAGCTATTGTCACTCCACGAATGCTTAAGCTTTAAGTTTCCACCCGTTTCTTCAATTATTTTTTTTGTGCTTACTTCATAGCTGGCGCTGTTGAGACTTGTTGTTGGTGAGTAGCTGTCATTAACATTTAGCTGAGCACTCCAATCAGAATAAGATTTGGCGGACTGGTGGTTAATTTGACTCGCCTCTTCAGAGAGTGACAATTGTGCATAAAAAGGATGTGCTTGCGTCAACTTATCAGTATATTCACTCAAGGTTATGGCGCTTATTTGAGCGCTTATAGCTAAACAAGCAATTGCAGTTAGGTTTTTTATCACGATTCGCTCCGTCGAGTAATTGGTTAATAGCCGCGAACGAACAGCCCACCTTCTGATCTTTCTCTCACCTTCACCCCAAAATCTTTTCATTCGAGAATAGAGGTTACGTTCACCCTTGTTTTTACCATATCTCCCAATTATTTATTGTTACTATATGTAACAGCTCAGAGCGTGTGGTTGGAGCGAGTGCCAATACCGTCTGCTATATTACTCAGTTTACGCACACTTCTCGTTTCGATAACAATCGTCATTTGTAACTTCAAACTCGGTTGCATGTATTAAGGGGGTAAATTGATGTTAAGTCCTCAATAGCAAAACCCCACCGCATGCGTGAAAAAAGTATAACGATAGTAACAGGGATGTTGGTGACCCCCGGAGGTCTAAAGAGTCTGAATAAATGCAGCGAAAAACTTCTTGTTCGGCTATATTAGGTAAACTTATAAAAAGAAAAGAAATTAACAAGAACAATTGAAAAAATAGTGATTATTGCCCTATAAAACATGTCATTAGCATCTGTCAGTAAATATTTTTCTGAATACGAAATGGAACATAGAATCATGGTTCTTGAGACTTCTACTGCAACGGTTGAAGAGGCGGCAAAAGCACACGGCGTAGACCCAGATCAAATAGGGAAAACTCTTTCATTTAAAATTGATGAAAGGCCGATCTTAATAGTTGTCTCCGGAAAAGCGAAGATTGATAACCAAAAGTACAAACACCATTTTTCAAAAAAAGCAAAAATGCTAAATTATCAGGAGGTGATAGAACATACAGGGCATGCAATCGGAGGTGTTTGTCCTTTCGGGTTAACAAAGAAAATTGATGTCTATTTGGATGTTTCTCTAAAAAAACACACGGAAATTATACCGGCCGCTGGCGATCATACCTCCGCCATACGGCTGACAATTGACGAGCTGAAAAAGCATTCAAACTACATTGATTGGATTGATGTGTGTAAGTTTTAATTTGAATAAATGCAAGTTAATGGCTGCGCCATACATGAAATCTCAATAATTTTCATCATTCTCTAATAAATCCAATGAACGTCAATGAGCTTTTGACTGCGTTATAACACCCTGTAGGTTCTGAGTATGCCTAGGAGGATCATTACTTAAGACAACAACGTATCTAGAGTGGGGGAAATTGAGTTTTGAAACGCTTATGCTCTAAAAGCTATGACTCTAGTTATAATTCACCTTTAATTCATACAACTAGTAAGGAATGGAAAACTTAAGAGGTATTTTGCTCATG
>JBBWVR010000215.1:0-6782 GCA_050256315.1 Gammaproteobacteria bacterium
GGCTCTAAAATAGTTGCTAAATTAGCATCTTTAACAAACAACCCTGAAGCTTTAGCGCATGCAGTAAATGAGGTGTCGCATCGAACCGAGATTGGTGTGGTTGAGAATCAATTAATGCCATTGATTGATAATGGCTCACTATTGGTTGACAAAGTTCAACAATTATCAGCTCAATTTGCCAGTAGTAATGTTGCTGAACTAAGTGAGAGGGCGTTAAGAATGATTGATACCAAGATTGGTCGTCTTGAGGTGCGTTTTAAATCCGAGATGCCATATAATATCAATCCAGAAGGGGTAAATTTCTCTCTGTCTGATCGTATAGAAAAAAGCGCTGAAGAAGTTGGCGAGCAGTTTCACTCTTCAGCTGCTGAAGCAATGTCATCAGACCCAGCGACAATGATTGAGTTTATTGGTGCTTTCCCGGAACGTGTTCAAAACGCAATGGAAACTTCTGATATCTACTTATTGTTCAATCATGCGGTGTCTTTTTCAAGTGACATTATGATGAACTCTCGAGGCTGTGTAGACAGTGCATTTAGAGATTTCACTCGTGAATTTGGTGGTTTTATCGAATGGATGTTTGAACCACTGCTTGTATTTTTGGATAGCTTTGAAGCACTTATGCTTGCAACTCCTTGGCCGATCTTCTTGCTGATTGTGGGTGCTTTAGCTTGGGCTGGTTCTAGAAGTATCATGGTAAGTGTAAGCTCTATGTTGGGTATTTTTGCCATTGGTGTGTTTGGCATGTGGGCACCAATGCTCTCAACCGTCACCTTAGTGACCACGGCAACATTGATGTGTCTTGCAATCGGCATTCCGATGGGTGTATGGATGTCAAAATCTAATCGCGCGCAGTCTGTTATCACGCCAATCTTGGACATTATGCAAACGATTCCATCTTTTGTATACCTGATTCCAGTGGTGATGCTGCTGGGTATTGGTAAAGTGCCTGGTTTGATTGCGGTATGCATCTACGCTATGCCGCCGATTGTTCGCTTGACCAACTTGGGTATTCGCCTAGTAGACAAAGAGGCATTGGAGGCTGCAGATGCGTTTGGTGCATCGTATAAGCAACGCTTATTTAGTGTGCAAATTCCATTAGCATTGCCAAATATTTTTGCTGGTGTCAACCAGACAATTATGATGGCATTAGCAATGGTGGTCATCGCTTCAATGATTGGTGTAGCCGGTCTCGGTTTGCCAGTATTGCAAGCGGTGCAAAATCAGTACTTGTCAATGGGTATGCTTAATGGCTTGGCCATTGTTGCTCTGGCAATTGTCTTTGACAGGGTGTCGCAATCCTTTGGTACACGAATACAAAAACACCGTAGTGGAGACGTACTATGACACAAGATATTAAAATTAAAATCTCAAACTTAACGAAGATTTTCGGACCGCAAGCGAAATCGGTTCTCAAGCACGTTGAGAATGGTATAAGTAAGGATGACTTGCTTAGAGAGCATAAACATGTGCTCGGCTTGAGTAATATTAACCTTAACCTGAAAAATAAAAATATTGAAGTGATTATGGGCCTATCGGGCTCTGGTAAGTCAACGTTGATTCGCCATATTAATCGTCTTATTGAGCCAACTACTGGCTCGATAATGATTGGTGGCGAAGATGTTATTCAGATGAGCCCTGAGCAGTTGCGTCGCTTTAGACAGCAAAAAACGGCGATGGTTTTCCAAAGCTTTGCTCTACTGCCTCATAAGACGGTGATGGACAATGTCTGTTACGGCATTCATCTCCAGGGCATTGCTGGTGAAGAAGCTGTAAAGCGTGCACAGAGATGGATTGATCGTGTTGGTTTGGATGGTTATGAAGACCGCTATCCTTCACAACTCTCAGGCGGTATGCAACAGCGTGTAGGCTTGGCGCGTGCGCTGACTTGTGATACTGAAATCTTAATGATGGATGAAGCTTTCAGTGCACTGGATCCGCTCATTCGAAGTGATATGCAAGATTTGTTATTACAGTTGCAAGACGAGTTACATAAGACCATTGTTTTCATCACCCATGATTTGGATGAGGCACTTAAGATTGGTGATCAAATTGCCATTCTTAATGGCGGTGAATTGATTCAGCATGGTTCACCGCAAGAGATTCTTATGAGTCCAGCGGATGACTATGTGAAAGACTTTGTTAAAAAAGTCAATCGCTCACATGTGCTTCATGCAGAGTCTGTGATGATTAGCGATAAACCTAGCGAAGCAAGCACCAATGTGATTGTTAAAGAAAGTGATACAATCGATAACGTTCTTTGTGAGTTGCTGCGTTCTAATGCAGAGTATGCTGTCGTTAGGAATGAATCTGGTAGCGATACGGGTTATTTAACGAAGCATTGTATTGCGCAAGTTGTTAAGCCAGTGGTGAACAATTGATGGTTGAATGAGCAACTAAGCAATAAAAAACCCGGCACTAGCCGGGTTTTTTAATTTCTATACTTAATGCTCTCTAGTCGCGCTGAACGCCAAGTCTGGATGGCGCTCCATAGTAAGTTGTAAATTCACCATGCTGGGGGCTAGATAAGACAACATACCTGCACTGTCAATGGCTACATTATTTCCTGCTTTAATTTTGAGTTTCTCAATATCTTTATCGCTGCCTGTAACCCAGCGCGCTGTGGCAATTGCAATTGCCTCAAATTGACAATCAACACCGTATTCATGCTTTAATCTATGAGCAACAACATCAAATTGCAGGACCCCGACGGCACCCAGTATTTGTGAACTGTTAATAATGGGGCGAAACACTTGAGTTGCACCTTCTTCTGAGAGTTGGTTTAGTCCTTTTTGTAGTGCTTTAGCTTTGAGAGGGTCTTTGAGTTGAGCGCGACGAAACAATTCGGGGGCGAAATTTGGTATTCCTTGAAAGTTAAGCTTCTCGCCTTGAGTAAAGGTGTCACCGATACTAATGCCGCCGTGGTTGTGAATGCCAATGACGTCGCCAGCATAGGCCTTTTCTGTAGAGCTTCGCTCACGAGACATAAAGGTGACTGCATTGGCAATTTTGATTTGTTTGCCTGTTGAGACTTGCAGTACTTTCATGCCTTTTGTGTATTCGCCACTGACTATGCGCATAAAGGCAAGTCTATCGTGGTGTCTAGGGTCCATATTTGCTTGAATTTTGAAGACAAAGCCGGTGAGCTTATCCTCGTCTGGGCTGACCACTCTTGTATCGCTCTCGCGAGACTGGGGCGTTGGCGCGTACTCAAGAAAGCCATCCAGTAGGTTTTGGATGCCAAAATTACTAATAGCCGAACCAAAAAACACAGGGGTTTGCTTGCCCGTTAAAAAATCGTCTAAATCAAAGGGCGTGCTTGTGCCGACAATAAGCTCAATTTCCTCTCTCACTTCTTCGGCCAGTTCTGAACCAAGGATGGCGTCTAACTCAGGATTGTCAATGCCTTCAATAATAGTGTTCTTACCAATTTCAGAGTTTTTCCCGGCTTCATATAAGTAGATTTTGTCTTCCAATAAGTGCACAACACCTTTGAAGCGTTTGCCCATGCCAATCGGCCAAGTAATTGGTGCGCATTCAATATTGAGTACGGTTTCTACTTCGTCAAGCAAATCGATTGGCTCTTTACCCTCACGATCTAGCTTGTTAATGAAGGTCAAAATTGGTGTGTCACGCAGTCGACAAACTTCCATTAATTTAATCGTACGTTGCTCAACACCCTTGGCAACGTCTATCACCATTAGTGCAGAGTCGACTGCAGTTAAAGTTCGGTAAGTGTCCTCGGAGAAATCTTCGTGGCCCGGAGTATCGAGCAAGTTGATAATGTGATTATCATAAGAAAACTGCATAATTGATGAAGTAATGGAAATACCTCTTTCTTTTTCCATTTCCATCCAGTCTGAAGTGGCGTGCGTGCTGGCCTTTCTAGCCTTGACACTGCCAGCGGATTTAATTGCACCGGCGTAGAGCAGTAGCTTTTCGGTGACGGTGGTTTTACCGGCGTCAGGGTGGGAGATGATCGCAAAAGTGCGACGCTTGGATACTTCATTCATTGGTTAGTTTTCGCTTTTAATGATCAATTCAACACCGGCTTCAGAAAACATCTCTTGCGAGAGTTGCAGGCTTTCATTCCAGTTTTCAAGCTCTTTGGATTTTTCAATAACAACTTTTTTTATGCCGACTTGAATAATGCCTTTAGCGCATTCTGAGCAAATAGGCAATCCGTATATATAGAGCGTGGCGCCGTCAAGCGAAGTGCCAGAGTACGTAGCATTATAAATAGCGTTCATCTCAGCGTGAACAACAAACTTATATTTGGTTTCTCTATGATTATATCGCTCGTCTGTATCTTTAATCCCTCTTGGAAAGCCATTAAACCCTTGTGAGAGCACTTCTTTCTTGGTGCCAACGGTCACCGCGCCTACTTGAGTTGAGGGGTCTTTGGACCAAGTGGCGACTTCTTTCGCGAGCGATAAGTAGCGATTATCCCATTTGTCTAATGTATTCATAAGTTGAGCATTTTACTGAGTAAATGATCTGGCATTATTTATTGTGTTAACGGATCTTGATGCTTGCCAAACTAATAAGAATAAGGATGAGGGTGATCATCCAGAAACGCACGATAATCTTAGGCTCTGATAAGCCCATCTTTTCAAAGTGATGATGCAGTGGCGCCATTAAGAACAACCGTTTTTTCGTGCGTTTGTAATAGCCTACTTGGAGGATGACTGATAGAGTTTCAGCAACAAAAACACCACCCATTAAGAAAAACAATATTTCTTGACGAACGATAATAGCAACAACCGCCAAAATGGCTCCGAGAGCAAGTGAGCCAACATCACCCATAAAGATTTCGGCTGGATAGGTGTTAAACCACAAAAAACCAAAACCGGCACCAATCAAGGCCGCACAAACCACAAATAACTCTCCTGTGCCAGGCATGAATGGCATATTGAGATAGTTAGAAAAGTTATAGTTGCCGCCAATATAAGCAAAAATAGCCAATGCACCACTGATTAAAATCACCGGCATTACAGCTAAGCCATCAAGCCCATCAGTTAAGTTGACAGCGTTTGAGCTGCCGACGATGACTAATTAACTCAAAATTAAGAAACCAGCAACACCCAGTTCGAAGCCAGCGTTTTTAAAAAAAGGTATAAGCAGTTGAGTGTTAATAGGTGCTTCGGCATTGTAAAGCAGGGAGATTCCGATAATAATAGCGGCAATAGACTGAAAGACAAGTTTTTGCTTGCTACTAAGTCCATCTGATGATTGGTGTTTTAACTTAAGGTAGTCATCAAAAAAGCCAATACCGCCAAAGGCAAATGCAGTGAAAAGGACAATCCATAAATAGTTATTATGCCAATCACCCCAGACAATCATACTGACGACAAAAGAGAATAAAATTAAAACACCGCCCATTGTTGGCGTGCCAGCTTTGGCGTGATGTGTTTCCGGGCCATCGCCTCTAATCACTTGTCCTATTTGATAATGCTTCAGTTTGGCAATGATAAACTTGCCTAGAAACAGACTAATCAACAAGGCGCTCATCATCGAGAAAACCGCCCTGACGGTTAAATAATTAAGAACACTGAAACCCGTATCAAGTGATGCTAAAAAGTTAATCAGTTCGAGAAACATTGATGCTTATTCTCCGCTCGAAAGTCGTTTTAATTTGAAGATTAAGATAGAGTCCATAGGAATGCCCATATCCCTACTACCAAACGCTTGTTGGTAAGTGGTGATAGCAAGTCGCATTTCACCAGTCGCCATATTTAAGGCAGTGGTGTCGATAACTTCCAATATTTCAGCGCCGCCCAATTTGAATCGAACGGGATTTCCTGGTGCTTGCAGCACTGTGCCATCAATCAGCTCAATTGATATTTCAAGGGCGATGTTATTGCCAGCCTTTGCCCCTTCTCCAGTGCCTGCCTCAGTTATAACAGAAAAATAACCCAAGTCATTTTTTTGAGCGCCAGGGAATGTTGCTACAACAGTATCTTCGAAAGTTTGATTTAGCTTTGCTTGGCCTGCCTTTAATTCCAGAGTTTTCAGAGCAAGTGCGGCGTTAAAAGCCTCTTCTCCGGTGGCAAAGTTATTTGCATTCTCACCGACCCTCTGGATCGTAATGCGCTCGATAGTATCACCTTTTTCAATAGTATTGACAACATCCATACCGAGAATGACAAAGCCAAAAACACTGTGTTTACCATCTAGCCAAGGCGTTGCGATGTGGGTAATAAAGAATTGAGAGCCATTGGTTCCAGGGCCGGAGTTTGCCATCGACAAAATACCAGGCTTATCGTGTTTTAAATCACTGAACTCATCCACAAATCTGTAGCCCGGGCCACCCGTTCCTGTGCCTTTAGGATCGCCGCCTTGAACCATGAAATCAGCAATAACTCGATGAAAACTAGTGCCATCGTAGAAAGGTACACTCAACGCTTTGTTGCTTGTCTTGGTTCCTTCTGCAAGTGAAACAAAATTAATAACCGTTAGTGGTGCTTTTTCATAGGCAAGTGCAACAACAATTTCACCTTTGTTGGTTTGAATATAGGCAAAAATTCCCTCGTCTTGCGCGCCAAATGAGAGTGAAGATAGAAGAAGTGAAAACGTAAGTAGTAGAACTCTCATAAATAACCTTTAAATAAAAACCATTAATGATACCCAAAATCATTAATATATTAACTCTGATAAGTTAAAATATATAGCCTCAGTAGTGAGGAAAGTGCAGCTATAGTAGTTGTATTAATTAGATTTTATTAGGTTGAGTAGACTATGTCATTATTAATTACCGATGAATGCATCAATTGCGATGTATG
>JBBWVR010000216.1:0-3511 GCA_050256315.1 Gammaproteobacteria bacterium
GTACACATCCCAAGCGTTAAGGGTAATTTGCAGCGCTCTTGGGTCGGCATTGCCAATATCCTCTGAGGCGATCGCAAGCAATCGTCTGGCAATCACCTTTGCATCACAGCCAGAGACCAGCATTCTTGCCATCCAGTACAAAGCGCCATCGGGCGAAGAGCCGCGAACAGATTTATGAAAGGCGGAAAGTTGCTGATAATAAATATCGCCGCCTTTATCAAAGGCACTTATTTTTCCCTGCAAAATCTTACTAACGTCTTTTTTATTTAAAGGCTTGTCGTCACCCTGTGAGAGTTGCTCAATGATGTTAATCAGTCTTCTGGCGTCACCACCACTTGCTGCAATAACGCTATCCAGTGAGCCATCGTCTTCAAACGAAATTTTCCTGTACTCGATTGCCTTTGTGGCAACAACACTTAACTCTTGTGCATTCAACGAATTAAGAATATAAACCCTAAGCCTAGACAGCAAAGCTCGATTAAGCTCAAACGACGGATTCTCGGTGGTTGCACCGATAAGCGTAATCAGGCCAGATTCAATGTGAGGCAAAAATGCGTCTTGCTGAGATTTATTAAAACGATGAATTTCATCAACAAATAACACGGTACTTTTGCCATGCTGTTGATAGCGTTCCGCATGATCCAAGACAATTCTTAGCTCTTTGACACCATCCAAAACCGCCGACATTTGTTCGAAATGCGCACCCACTTGCTTGCAAATAATGCGCGCCAAAGTAGTTTTTCCTGTGCCAGAAGGGCCCCATAAAACCATTGAATGCAGCTGCCCTTCATTAAGCGACTTGCCAAGCGGTTGATCCGCATCAAGCAGGTGTTTCTGCCCAACAAAATCCGTCAACGAATCTGGGCGCATAATCTCTGCTAGTGGCTGATAAGTGGGCATTACTCTGCTAGATTAATTCTAATTAATTGATAATTATCGTCTTTTATCACCATTAACAAAACAGATAATTGTAATTCGTTTGCCAGCTCGATTGCTCTCTCACTACCCATGGCCATCATTGCTGTGGCGTAGGCGTCAGCAAGGGCGCTTCGAGGATGAATAACACTCACAGAGGCAAGGTCGTTATTGGCTGGCAAGCCGCTTTTGGGATCAAAAATATGCATGTATTTCTCGCCCTCCCAAATAAAGTAATTGCGATAATTACCGGAAGTGGCCACCGACGCGTTATTAAGTGCAATTGGAATGGGTGCCTTATTGTCAGGTCGCTCCACGCCAACCGTCCACTCATCGCCCTGATTTGTGCCAGATGCATAAACTTCACCACCAACTTCAACCAAGAAATCCTTTACCCCGGTTGCCTCAATAAGGCGCGCCACTTCATCCACGGCGTATCCTTTAGCAATCGCCGAAAGATTCACATGAATGTCTCTGGTTTTTTTAACTTGCCCCTTGCCAAGCTCTAAATACTTGATTGAGGAGTTCTCGAAAGCGGCGTTAACTTCATCATGCCGTGGCGTACTGGTACGTCCACCTTTTGCGCCAAAACCCCAAAGGTCGATCAGGCGACCAATACCCGGATCAAAAAACCCACTTGCTTGAAGATAGACTGTCTCAGAGGTCTGTAATAGCTGTAAAAACTCGTCTGAAACTTTAAGCCACTCGCCAACTGGTGCCTCATTCAATCGTGAAATTTCAGAATCTGCTTGCCAAGTCGAAAAAAGCGCATTTATTTCTAATAAACGTCGCTCAATTGCATCTTGTTGGACGCGCTCATCACCCAAAACATTGATGCTATAGGTCGTGCCCATGCTTTCGCCAAGAATGTGCTTTGCCTTATCCGTTTCGAGGCAGCCACTGAAGAGAAAAAATATCAGAATGAGAAAGGTTTTACGCATTATAATTTGCCCATGTTTTTACGCCTTATTTGCCTTGTTTTACTCTCTTCGAGTGTTTTAGCTAACTCTCACTCTTTTGAAGACTTTCTAAGCAATATTCATCAACTCGCTACTGAGCAAGGCATCTCAAAAGCAACTGTTGATCGGGCGTTTTATCAGCTCACACCCAATCTCGATATACTGGAATCCGATCGCTCTCAAGCGGAGTTCAGCCAAAACTTTTGGAATTACCTCGGCAAAAGAGTCAGTCAATATCGTCTGGATAATGGCTATGATACATTAAAACAAAACCGCTCATTACTTAACAAAACCTATCAACAGTACGGCGTTCCAGCGCACGTTCTGGTGTCTTTTTTAGGGCTAGAAAGCAACTATGGCAACAACACCGGCAGCTATAGTTTGGTGCGCTCTTTGGCGACGCTTGCTTACGACCCTAGGCGTTCTGATTTTTTCACTTCCGAGCTAATCGCGCTGTTAAGACTGATTGACGATGGCAAGGTGCCACTAGAGGCAACTGGCTCTTGGGCGGGCGCAATGGGCGCCGTGCAGTTTATGCCAAGCAATGTTATCGCCTACGGTGTTGATGCTGATAATGACGGCAAAATTGATTTATGGAATGACCAAGAAGACATATTGGCTAGTGCCGCTAATTTCCTTGAGCGCCTTGGCTGGAACCGCGGTGAAAAGTGGGGTCGGGAAGTCACAATTTCTGAGGATTTTGACTATGACTTTGTTGGACTGAAAACCAAGAAGCAGCTTGATGAATGGCAAACGCTTGGTGTTCGTAGTGCCAATGGCTCTAATTTGCCTAAATCAAGCATGGCCGCTTCTCTGATTTTGCCAATGGGTTACAAAGGCCCGGCTTTTCTTGTTTATCAAAACTTCCGCTCAATACTGGGCTGGAACCACTCCACCTTATACGCCCTAGCGGTTGGACATTTAGCTGATAGATTAAGTGGTGGCGAGCCGTTATTAGCCACACCAATAGATGAACCACCACTCAAGAGGGATGATATTATCGCCATCCAGCAAACCTTAAGCCTACTCGGCTATGATGCTGGCGAAGCTGACGGTATTGCGGGTCCAAAAACACGCGCTGCAGCTAAAGACTTTCAAAAAGATATCAATATGATTGCTGACGGCTACGTCGGCTACGAACTGTTTCAAAGATTGCAATGACCATTCAAACCTATCTTGGTTTTGATGTGGGCACAAAACGCACCGGCGTGGCCATTGCCAACAGCTTAACGGCTCAAGCAAGTGGTATTGATACGATAAGACATAATAAAAATGGCTCTACCAACTGGGATGCGATTGAGAAAATTATCGCCAAACACCCCGCAAACTTATTTGTTGTTGGCATACCTTACGACAAAGAGGGTAAAGCGCAAGAAATGACTTTTATTGCGCGCTCGTTTGGCAAAAAAATGGCCGAACGATTCGACACAGAGGTTGTCTTTGTAAACGAATATTTATCTTCTTCAGAGGCAAAAAACCAATTAAAATGGCACTACGCACACAATAACGCCGATAGAGGTGATGTTGATATGCGCTCTGCTCAACTCATATTACAAACTTGGCTCAATGAATCCTGAATCGATTAGCAACGACCCACAGCTAGACGCCTCAGGAAAACTCATTCACCTATTGGGTCT
>JBBWVR010000217.1:0-3883 GCA_050256315.1 Gammaproteobacteria bacterium
GTGATGCGACGGAAAGTGCAGCAGAAAAGAAACCGCCTACTTGTAGGTAAGGGTGAAATGGTGCGGTAAGAGCGCACCGCGCACTTGGTGACAAGTGTGGCAAGGTAAACCCCACTTGGAGCAAGCTCAAATAGGAAGGCACTGGCGTGGCTCGCGCTGTCTTCGGGTAGAGTGCTAAAGGTGCTTGGTGACAAGTACCGTAGATGAATGACTATCTTGATTTCGGTCAGACAGAACCCGGCTTATAGATCAACTTCACTTATTTTAGACCTTGCTGAATTTTGTTGATATAATCACGGAAAATAGCCTTGGAGGAAGGTGATGACATACATGTACTTAGCATTAGCCATTATCACTGAGGTGATTGGCACTAGCCTTTTGAAAGAGACTCAAGAGTTTACTAAGCTGACGCCCAGTGTCATTGTTATCGTTTGTTACCTGCTTTCGTTTTGGCTATTAACTCTCACTCTTAGGGAAATGTCTGTTGGTGTGATGTATGCTATTTGGTCTGGCCTTGGTATCGTTTTGGTGGCTGCTGTAGCGGCCATTTATTACAAGCAAGTCCCCGATTTAGCGGCCATTATTGGTATGGCATTAATCATTATCGGCGTTCTGGTTATGCACCTGTTTTCCAGTTCGATACAACATTAGATACATTCTTTCATCTGCACAACCTCAGTCCATTTGAAGATAATAAACTTCTGAATAAAGTCAGAATCAATGTCATTAACAGAAGAAATTTTAGATCTATTAATGTCTTATTGAAACTTTTTCTATTATTCGACTTAAAAAATTGATTATTACTCTCTTTTTGCTGTGATAATAAGAACATGTTTAAATTAGACGAAAGAGATATTCAAATTCTTGCCATTCTTCAAGAGGAAGGTAGAATTACCAAAACAGCTTTGGCGGAACGTCTAAGTTTATCCTTGACGCCTTCATGGGATCGCTTGCAGCGCCTTGAAGAAGCTGGCGTTATTGACGGCTACAGTTCGCGACTTTCACCGAAATTTATGAAAAACTTCCACTTGGTGATTACCGAGGTGGAGTTGGAGAGTCATAAAGAAGGCGAGTTTGGTCGTTTCGAGCAGGCGATTACCAGCTTTGATGAAGTGCAGTCTTGTTGGTCTGTTGGGGGTGGTTTGGATTATATTTTGCGCGTTTTGGTAAAAGATGTTGCTGGTTATCAGGCCTTTATCAATAAAGTATTAAAAGCCGACATCGGTCTTCGTCGTTATTTCAGTTACGCTGTGATTGATAGCATCAAGGACGACAACACAGTGCCAGACAGTCTCATTCGCAATTCCTCTGTAGCTAAGTAATTCACACCAGTTAGCTCGCCTCTAATTTATTGCTATTGAATTCGCCCGAGTGCGGCGCGATCAATGTCGTTATTGTCTTGAAAACCTCTGACCTCAGTAAACGATTGGCGCATTAATCGCATAATTTCCTTTTGCTGGTTATGGCCATGCTCCAGTAAAAGATAACCACCTGAATTTAACTGTCTGGGCGCTTGTTCGATAATCATGCGAATGTCATCGAGGCCATCAGCGCCTGAAATAAGGGCGTTAATCGGCTCAAATTGCAGATCTGCTAGATGAGGGTCATTGTCTTCTACATAAGGTGGGTTACTAATAATTAAGTCAAAATTTTGACCGGGGACGGCATTAAGCCAACTGCCACAGCTAAACTCAATCGCGGCTATCGCGCTTTGTGCATTGGATTTTGCCACTTCCAGGGCGTCTTTCGATTGATCGGTTGCGCTGACTTTCCAGCTAGCACATTTGTCTGCTAAAGTGATGGCGATAATACCACTACCTGTGCCTAAATCTAGCACCTTTACCGGCTCACTTGGCTTGAAAAGCCCAAGGGCAATATCGATTAAAAGTTCTGTTTCTGGTCTTGGAATTAAGGTGTCGGTTGTTACCTTGAAATCTAAATGGTAAAAACCCTTGAAGCCAGACAAATAAGCAAAAGGCTCACCACTTTGCCTTTTTTGAATAAGAAGGTCAAGACTCGCTAGTTCGGCCGCACTAATTTTGTGATTCGGGTTGGCATACAAGGAGGATTTTGAACAATCGAGTGCTAGACCAAGCAGTTTTTCGATATCAATAATATCGCTATAGAGAAAATCTTGTGTTGTTTTTGCCCTAGACATGGAATGCCAGATGGGAGGTCATTATTGCGCTTGAACTTCAGAAATTGCTTGTGGTACAGTAACAGCTTGTGCTGTTTTTTGTTTTGAATCCACCAAGTTTTTAAGCGCCACAATCAAGCCAAGGCCAATAAAAGCACCGGGCGGTAAAAGAGCAATCAAGCTGCCTTGATAGTCATCAAAAAATGTCATTGTTAGCGAGGCACCAAACTCGCCAAATAATAAATCCGCCTGATCAAATAGGGTGCCGTTACCCAGGATTTCTCGCATGGCTCCGAGAAGTACCAGCACTGCTGTAAATCCAATGCCCATCATCAAACCGTCGACGACAGATTTATCCCAACTGTTCTTGGATGCGAACGCTTCAGCACGACCTAAAATTGCACAGTTAGTCACAATTAGCGGCACGAAGATACCGAGAATTAAATACATGTCGTAAAAGAACGACTGCATGATAAGGTCAACAATGGTGACAAATGAGGCAATCAACAACACAAAAATAGGAATTCTAATCTCTTTGCGAATATGATTACGGAAAAGTGAGACTGTGACATTAGAGGCAATCAAGACGAATGTTGTTGCCAAGCCCAAACTGATGGCGTTCACTACATTATTAGTCACCGCTAGTAGTGGGCACAATCCCAGTAAGGCAACCAAGGCTTGGTTGTTGTTCCAAAGGCCGTTACGCGTTATTTTTAAGTAATCTTGCATATACTGAGTATTATATCAATAAGCAAGGGTGAAAAATCGAGATGAGGTCGTCATTTTGAAAAATCCAATATTATTATTCAGTGGACAAAATATCTAAAATTTTTTTGTATAAATAAGCATAAAAAGGAAATGTTTAGCCTGCAATAGCGATTTTTGATGATTTATTTATCTTGCCTTTGCTTAGTTTGGGTAATTTAAGCTGCTTCGTAGGGAAAATACTGTTATTTAGGGGCTACAAACAGATGATTTTTAAGTTCAAACATAAGGCCTAGACAAAAAATGACCAAAGATCTCGTATAGCTCGTACAATTGCCAAAGTTGTGGCATAACACCCATATTTAAATCACATTGAGTGAAGCCTTAACTCGATTCATAACAACCATAGAGGTGAATCTAATCACATTGGACTCTGCAAAGAAATACTTTTGTGTGAACCGTTCGTATTCCTCCATATCATGCATCAATATAATCAAAACGAAAGCAGATTCACCCGTGATGTAGTAGCATTGCTGTACGCAAACTTCCTCGAGCATTTTGAATTTAAATCGATCAAGCGATGAAGTGTTTTCTCGTTCAATAACAACATTGACGATAATCGTCAAATTGCGATCGAGGTGTTTTGCCGACAGTACGGCTACCTCTTTTTCAATCACGCCATTATCCCGTAGCCGTTTTAGGCGTTTTTGCACCGCTGCAGACGATAGATTAACCTGTTCGCTAATGACTTCTGCGGTGAGGCGTGAATTATTCTGGACGATACGCAGAATATCGTAATCCAATTTATCCATTTGATGAAATTAGTAATATTTAGAGCAGCTCTATATTAATTTAGTAATGATAGGCGCAAACTTGAGAAACTAAGTTGTTGAATTATTCTATATTGTTGTTATTTTAATCAATGTTTATAACGACTCGATGATAGAACAAGATTCACTATGTGTGTTTGGGTGTTTTACCGACAGTATGGCTACCTCTTTTTCAATAACGCCATTATTCCGTAGCCGTTTTAGGCGTTTT
>JBBWVR010000218.1:0-2738 GCA_050256315.1 Gammaproteobacteria bacterium
AGCGCACGCCAAAGAATTATCAGTCACCGAATTCTTATGCGTTTGTATTGATTTAGAGCATTTCGACGATGTCCATAACTTGGCTCTTGCACATCCCAGTATTTTTGCCTCCGTAGGCGTCCATCCAACCGAAGTTGACGGTAAAGACCCTAGTGTTGACGAATTAATCAAGCTTTCAAAAAGCGATCGAGTGATTGCCATTGGTGAAACCGGCTTGGATTATTTCCATGTTAAAAAAGATGAGGCCGATTGGCAACGTGATCGTTTTCGTCGTCATATCGAGGTCTCAAACCGCACTGGCAAGCCGATGATTATTCACACGCGTGAAGCAAAAAAAGACACCATTGCCATTATGCGTGAAGAAAAAGTTCAAGCGGGCGTCATGCATTGTTTTTCTGAAGACTGGGAAACGGCAAAGGCCGCTCTTGATCTTGGTTTTTACATCTCTTTCTCTGGTATTTTGACTTTTAATAGTGCCAAAGATTTGCGAGAAGTGGCTAAAAAAGTCCCGGAAGATAGGATTTTGGTAGAAACCGATTCTCCTTATTTGACGCCAATGCCACATCGTGGCCGCCCTAACAGCCCAGCGTTTACTTATCACGTTGCTGAAAAATTAGCCGAAGTGCGCGGCTCTAGTATTGAAGCAATTGCCGAGATAACAACCAACAACTTCAAGCGTCTGTTTTTCTAATGAGCAATCAATCGTCTGTACACAACTCGGTTAAATTGGTCACTGTTGACGAATTTTCGATTGGCCAACGTCTAGATAACTTCCTTCTAAAGCAGCTTAAGGGTGTTCCAAAATCACACATTTATCGCCTTATTCGTAAGGGTGAGGTGCGTGTGAATAAGGGGCGTAAAAAAGCCGAGTATAAATTACAGATTGAGGACATTGTTCGAATTCCGCCTATACGACTTGCTGCCGAGAAAGAGCACAAGCCCTCTGCTGGCATGATAGAAACCTTGCATGACTCCATACTTTATGAAGACAAAGGGTTGATGATTATTAATAAAAAAAGCGGTATGGCAGTGCACGGTGGTAGCGGCATCGGCATCGGCATCATCGAGGCTTTAAAGACAGAATACAAGTATCCCATTGAACTGGTACACCGACTCGACCGCGCCACTTCGGGTGTTTTGATATTGGCAAAAAAACGTTCTGTACTAAAAGCTTTACACGAACAGCTCACGAAACACCAGATGGAAAAGCGCTATGTTGCTTTGGTTCAAGGGTCTTGGAGTAAAAAACGCCATACGGTTGACGCGCCTATTTACCAAAACTCTCGTTATAGTGTGATTGACAGCAAAGGCAAGGAGTCGCTCAGCTATTTTCATCCGCTGAAGAATTTCCATAATGATGAATTCAGCGCATCACTTGTTGAGGTGGTGATTGAAACCGGTAGAACACACCAAATTCGCGTGCATGCTAAACACGCTGGCCACCCAATCGCTCAGGACGATAAATACGGCGACCGTCAGTTTGATGCACAAATGAAGGCCAAAGGCCTCAACCGACTATTCCTTCATGCTAAGGCTCTCACCTTTACCAATCCGACGACCAATGAAATTCAAAAAGTCATCGCGCCATTACCCGTTGAATTGGAAGAGTTTTTAGCCAAGTTATGAACGCGTATTTTCGCTTAATGCGTCTTGATAAGCCAGTAGGTATTTACTTGCTGCTGTGGCCAACTTATTGGGCACTCTTCCTTGCCGCAGGCGGATGGCCAGATGTTGATTTGCTTATTATATTTACTTTGGGCGTTATTGTGATGCGCAGCGCCGGCTGTGTCATTAATGATTATGCCGATCGTGAAATCGACAAGCACGTTGAGCGTACAAAAAATCGCCCCATTGCCTCGGGCGAAGTTAGTTCTAAAAGTGCTTTGCTGTTGTTTTTCGTTTTAGTGTTGTCGGCCTTTGGCTTGGTGCTGCTGACCAATATGCTGACTATTCAGCTGTCATTCTTGGCTGTTGCGCTTGCAGCTCTTTATCCTTTTACTAAGCGCTGCATTCAGTTGCCACAGTTTGTTCTAGGGGTTGCTTTTGGCATGAGTGTGCTGATGGCGTTTAGCGCACAAAGGGGCGAAATTCCAGTAGAAGCGTATTGGATATTTGCGGCAAATATTGTCTGGACGCTGGTCTATGACACCATGTATGCCATGGCAGATCGTGAGGAGGATCTTGGAATTGGGGTGAAATCAACGGCCATTTTATTTGCTAAATATGACCGAATTGTCATCGGAATTCTGCAAGTTTTGCTGCTTTTAATCTTCTTAAAAATTGGCAAATTGTTCGATTTAGGCCTTTTTTATCAACTTTCTACATTAATTATTTCGATACTAATGATTTACCACCAGTTTTTGATTAAAAGTCGCCAAAAAACACCTTGTTTTAAGGCATTTTTGCACAATCATTACATTGGTATGGCGCTGTTTGCGGGTATATTGGTTTCGCTGCCACTTTAGGGAATAAAAATGTTGTATTTATGCAACATCTAAGCTATTTTTTACGATTTTAGGTGTTTTTTTAGCATTTTTTCCTCAAATAAACTTGACATAGAGTTTTTGCTACTATAAAAAGTGCATCAATCAACAAAGAAATGTTGGTTGTCTTTTAAAACTAAGGGAGAGACAAGTATGTTAGATAATATTGTAGGTTGGATAAAGAAAGGCACAGAAGCTGGTGTAGCATTAATCGCTCTTGCTGTAGTTGCACAGGTAATTTTTGGTTCTACCGCG
>JBBWVR010000219.1:0-17950 GCA_050256315.1 Gammaproteobacteria bacterium
ATAAGTATTTATTGAGTTTTATTCTTGTTTGCGCATCGGGCATTGTTTGGAGCTTTGGTTCAACTATTGTCCGACTTATGGAAGATGCAGAAAGCTATAGAATTCCATATCTATTTTATCGAGGATTCGCAGTCTGTACCACAATCACTCTGTTCATATTTTTGCGTGATCGCAAAGCATTCTTTTCAAACTTTAAGCGCATTGACCGTTGGGCTATTTCTGGCGCCATTTTACTTATGTTAAGTATGTTTGGCTTTATCTACGCACTAACGATTACTACAGTTGCCATTACATTATTAATGATGGCGCTTGCACCCCTATTCTCGGCAATATTTGGCTATTTATTGCTTTCAGAAAGGCTGAGCCGGATAACCATTATCAATATGGCTATTGTTATTCTAGGTGTTGTGGTCATGGTTTGGAATGTTGATAACTCAAACACGATTATTGGTGCATTATATGGGATGTTTACCGCATTTTGTTTTGCCATGTATACAATAACAATCCGTCATAACCCCGAAACACCAAAACTTTTAACCCCCGCACTGTCTGGCTTGATGGGTATTGTTATCACTTTTACCTTGGTTATGATTAGTGATGATCTTACATTTTCAATTCCCAAAATAAATATGCAGCTTAGTGTATTTCACGGAGCGATTGTTGGTGCAGGCTTAATTTTATATGGGCTTGGTGCTAAATACTTGCCCGCTGCAGAGCTTGTTTTGCTTTCACTTCTAGAGGTGGTGGTTGGTATTTTTTGGGCTTGGCTGCCAATCATCGGCATTAATGAAGTGCCAGATTTAAATACTCTGATTGGTGGTTTGATTATGCTCAGCGCTATTACCATCCAAGGCCTGGCGACACGCAAACAACACGCACCAGTGGTGCACTAATCTTTTTTGATTTTTTACTACTACTGAGGGAGTGTGAAAGGTTTAGTCTTCGTAGCTGTAGATTTCAACCATCATCTCGTTAGCGATTTGCTCTAATTTGGCTCTAACAAAATCTTCATTCACACCAACAGGAAGCTGCAAGTGAATCTTCGCTTTGAAAAGCTTTTCACCCGACATAGAGCCATCAATGACTTCGGTTTGCATTTCTTCTAGGTTTGCGCCAAGATTGGCTAAAACATGTGACAACTGTCTAATAATGCCACTGTGGTTATTGCCAATCAACTCAATATTATAGCTCTTGAATCTAGAAAATTGAGCAGGGGGGTGCACCTCTTCACAAGCAATAGACAACTCTAAATCAGCACTAGACAGACCCTCTACAAGAGACTGCAAGTTGTCGTCAGGCACATTAATTCTGAGAATACCGGCAAACTTGCCTTCAATTTTAGACATTCTGCTTTCTACCCAGTCACCGTGATGCAAATCTACGATACTCGATAGGCCGTCTATCAAGCCTGGCTTATCATTACCCAATACACTTATAACAATCGACTTCATGCTAACCCTGTTGTTGCTAATCTAACTCATGTATATGAATCTATACTTGGACATGAGCAAATTAAATTCTTATCTCCATAAACATTGTCAACCCGAGCAACAGGCGGCCAGTACTTGCCTTTATATAAACTCTTTACTGGATAGGCGGCGTCTTCTCTCGAGTAAGAACAACTCCATGTAGAAGATGTTACCAGTTCTATCGTATGGGGAGCGTTGATTAGCGGATTATCATCCACTGGCCACTCGCCCACTTCAATGCGTTTTATCTCTTCTCTGATGCGGATCATCGCATCACAAAAACGATCCAACTCTTCCAATGATTCAGACTCTGTTGGCTCAATCATGAGCGTGCCCGGCACAGGAAAAGACATGGTTGGCGCATGAAAACCGTAATCGATTAAACGCTTAGCAACATCATCAACACTAATACCTACCTTGTCTTTAATTGGGCGCAAATCAACAATACACTCATGGGCAACTCTGCCATTTTTACCAGTATAAAGAAGTGGATAGTATTCGGCCAAGCGTGTTGCCATGTAGTTGGCGTTTAAAATAGCATTGGTCGTTGCGTGATACAAGCCCTCTTTGCCCAGCATCGAAATATACATCCAGCTGATCGGAAGAATGCTTGCTGAACCCCACGGCGCACCTGAAACACTACCTGTCGTTGTCTCTTTAACGGGCGTTGTTGGCAAAAACTCAGCTAAATGCTGCTTAACACCAATAGGGCCCACACCTGGACCGCCACCACCGTGTGGTATGGCAAAGGTTTTGTGTAAATTAAGATGCGAAACATCGCCACCAAATTCCCCAGGAGCGGCAACGCCGACCATAGCATTCATGTTGGCACCATCAATATAAACTTGACCGCCAGCTTGGTGAATCATCTCACACACCTCCATAACATCTTCTTCAAAAATACCGTGTGTCGACGGATAAGTGATCATAATCGCGGCTAAATTCTCTTGGTGTTTCTCGCACTTGCTTGCCAAGTCGCCCAAATCAATATTGCCGTTTTCTGCTGTTTTTACAACCACAACTTTCATTCCTGCCATTTGTGCAGAAGCTGGGTTGGTGCCGTGTGCAGACGCTGGAATGAGGCAAATGTTGCGCTGATCATCGCCACGAGAATGGTGATAGGCACTGATAGCCAGAAGGCCTGCATACTCACCTTGAGCGCCAGAGTTCGGTTGCAATGAAATAGCATCGTAGCCCGTGACTTCACATAACATCCGCTCTAACTCGCCAATCATTTTATGATAGCCCGGAACTTGATCAAGAGGCACATAAGGGTGAATCTGGGAGAATTCCGGCCAAGAAATTGGAATTAATTCAGCGGCCGCATTGAGTTTCATTGTGCACGAGCCCAGCGGAATCATCGTACGATCAAGCGCTAAATCCTTATCCGCCAAATGACGCAAATAGCGCATCATTTGTGTCTCAGAATGATGAGAAGAGAAAACCTCGTTTGTTAAGAATCGAGATGTTCTCACCAGTGCTTCGCTGATCTGACTGGTATTTTTCTCAAAAACACTCTGCGCACTAAGGTCAGATTTTTCATTAAAGACGCCCCATAAAGCCTCAATATCTTCAGGCGTGGATAGCTCGTCAAACGCTACTGACACCATGGTGGCGGAAACAAGGTTAATGTTATAACCAGCAGCTTCGGCTCGTTTAATAATCTCGCTCGAGTCATCGAGGCTAATAGCAACCGTGTCGAAAAACGTTTCGTTAGTCACCTCAAGGCCTAACTGCTTAATACCATCGGCAAATACTGCCGTATAGCGAAATACTCTTTGTGCCACTTTGGTTAGGCCATCAGCACCGTTATAAACGGCATACATACCCGCCATAATAGCCAATAGTGCCTGTGCAGTACAAATATTACTCGTCGCCTTTTCACGACGAATATGCTGCTCACGTGTTTGCAAAGCCAAGCGATAAGCTGGATTGCCATTGCTATCAATAGAAAGACCAATAATGCGGCCTGGCAAAGCTCTCTTATGCTCATCTCGAGTGGACATATAAGCCGCATGTGGGCCACCATAACCCAACGGTACGCCAAATCTCTGAGTATTACCAATAGCAATATCGGCACCCATTTCGCCTGGTGGCTTTAATAGCGTTAAGGCCAATAAATCGGCGCTCACTGCAACCAGGGCTTTGTTGTTGTGAGCGGTTTCAATGATGTCTGAATAATCACTATAGCCACCATAGGTGTTTGGATACTGCAACAGAACACCAAATACATCAAGCGACTCAAGATCGTTCAACGGATCACCAACAACAATTTCAATATTCAGTGGTTTGGCTCGGGTTTGAACTAACTCAATATTTCTTGGGTGGCAATCATTGGCAACAAAAAATGTGTTGCTTTTAGATTTACTTACTCTTTTGCAGAAGCTCATTGCCTCAGCACAGGCGGTCGCTTCGTCAAGCATCGAAGCGTTGGCAAGTGGCAAGCCTGTCAAGTCTGCAACCATCGTCTGGAAATTAATCATTGCTTCCATACGGCCTTGAGAAATTTCAGCTTGATAAGGCGTATAAGCTGTATACCACGCAGGATTTTCCAAAATATTGCGCTGAATAACCGGTGGTGTGATGGTGTTGTAGTAGCCTTGACCGATAAAAGATTTAAGGCGTTTATTTTCCCTCGCCAAATTTCTTAATTTTTTGAGTGCTGCAAGCTCTGAAAGCCCCTCGTCAATAGCCATTTCCGATTGTCTACGAATATTGCTTGGAACAACCTGCTTTAATAAGCTCTCCATATCATCAACACCCAAATAATCAAGCATTTGTTGCTTTTGGGCCGCTGAAGAGCCAATATGTCTATCGGCAAAAACGTCGTTATTTAATAGGGCTTCAATCTTTTCACTCATTTTTTTTCTCGCTTCATTCTTCAATAAATGCTTGGTAAGCTGCTTCATCCATTAGAGCGTCAAACTCAGAAGTGTCGGAAAGTTGTATTTTGACAAACCAGCCTTCCGCCAATGGATTCTCAGAAGCCAGTTCCGGCTCGTCATTAAGACGATCATTAACTGCCATGATTTCGCCAGAAACGGGCGCAATCAAGTCAGAGGCCGCCTTAACAGATTCAATAACACAGATGTTGTCGCCTTGACTAACTTCATCGCTGACATCGGGTAATTCGATAAAGACCAGGTCGCCGAGTTGCTCTTGGGCAAACTCCGTAATGCCAACAGTAACCAGTCCATCTTCCGTTAGTTCGACCCACTCGTGGTCTTCTGAATATTTAATTGTCATAACGCCTCCTTGTGTGACATTTAGCCACGGTAATAATTAGGTTTTACAAATGGAAGCTTGACCACTTCAACTGCAAGCTTTTTCTCGCGCACAATAGCGAATAGTTTTTTTGTGCCATCACTCATTGCAGATTCAATTCTAGCAATAGCAATGGGTTTGCCAGTTGTCGGCCCGAAGCCGCCACTGGTAACCTTGCCAACAATATTGTCTTCATCATCAACGATCACCACGCCATCACGAACAGGCGCCCTGCCTTCTGGCTGAAGACCGACAATTTTTTGTGCCACACCTTCGTCAATATGATTCATGACAGTAATCGCACCGGGGTATCCGCCGGCACGAGAGCCGTTAGATCTTCTCACTTTTGACAAAGCCCAAACAAGTGAAGATTCCACCGGGGTGTGCTCTGTATCCAACTCGTGACCATATAGAGACAAGCCCGCCTCTAGACGCAGCGAGTCTCTGGCTCCGAGACCAGCCCACTCAACAACCTCATGCGCCAATAGACATTTGGCTAGTCGCTGCGCTTGGTCATTGTGAACCGAAATCTCAAAACCGTCTTCGCCGCTGTAGCCCGATCGCGTCGCTAGGCATTCAATGCCATCAATGATCAAAACTTTAGCCGTCATAAAGGTCATTTCACGGGATTCTGGCGCCAATGCTGCCAACACTTCTCCAGCACGTGGACCCTGCAAAGCAAGTAGCGCATGATTCCCCAGCACCTTGACTTCGCACTCATTGCCAATCGAATTCTGTAAATGGGCAAAATCCGCTTTTTTACAGCCAGCATTGACAACCAAAAGTAGGTTGTCGTTGCCAATATTGGTCACCATTAGATCGTCAAGAACACCGCCGTTGTCGTTGGTAAAAAGCGCATAGCGCTGCTTCATTAATGGCAAATCAATAATATCGACCGGTACCAGAGATTCCAATGCTGTTTTTGCGTTTTCTCCAATCAGCTTGACTTGCCCCATATGTGAAACATCAAAAAGGCCTGCTTTTTCGCGCGTGTGCAAATGTTCTTTTTTTACACCAAGTGGATAGCTAACAGGCATGTCATAGCCTGCAAAAGGCACCATTTTCGCACCGGCATTAATATGCATTTGATGAAATACTGTAGTGAATCCATTTATAGTTTCTGTCATCGAAAGACCCATTTTGTTGCTTTTCAATATCTGGTTAATATCCCTATAGCTAAGCTTATTTTCCAAGAATTAACTGATAAAATATAACACAAACGTATTTAGTTATATTCAATCTAAATAAATTATAGACTCAATTGAATTAAAGTAGGGTATATTTTTAGTTTAATTCACTTACTATTGAATTAAACTATCTTCGAACGGATAATGCGTTAACACCTCGGTGCCACTGTTGCTCACTAGAACCATTTGCTCAAGCTTGACACCGACAGTGCCGCCTTTTGCGCCGGAGTAACTCTCAACACATAAAACCGTATTAGGCTCTACAATGCCGTCATAGCCATCTCTAGTCCAGTCGTCTTGGTAGTATATTTTGGGATACTCATCAGAAAGACCCGCGCCGTGATAAACGCAAACATAGTGATTGTGCTGGTATATTTTCTTACGTTTAAAAGCTTTTTCAGCCAATTCGACAAAGCCCATACCTGGCTTGATAATGTCGATATTGAATTGCACCTCATCGAAAGCATGCTGATAAGCCTCTCTTTGTGCTTGCGTTCCTCGACCACCACCGCATATCCAAGATCTGGAGATATCTGCCATATAACCTCTTGGGCCGATAAGATCAGTATCAAAAGCAATCATGTCACCTTGTTCAATAACACGCTCCGTTGCTTCTTGCAGCCAAGGATTGGTACGCAGTCCAGATGAAAGCATGTGACCTTCCATCCAGCAACCATTATTAGCGACATTCACTTGATGTAGAATTGACCAAAGTTGGCGCTCAGTGATGCCGGCCCTAGTGCTTTCTTGCATTAATTTCATGCCATACTCTGTCACTGCGATAGCGTGTTTAATGCACTCAATCTCTGTATCAGACTTAATCACTTTGGCTTGTTCAACGATACAGTCAGCGTCGATCACTTCAAAGCCCAGCGACTCTAAAGCTTGGGTTGCGAGCGGCGTAAATCGTTCAAGCGCAATCCTGGCAGGTGCAGAGTTGATATGGTCACCCTCAAGAAGCGCTTTGACGTCATTGGCAAAAAAGCGAGTTTTTTCATTTAAATCAAAACCGCCATCAAAGGGGTTGACAAAGCGAGGTCGCTGATAGCTTGCAACATTAGGAAACTCTTGACTGGTCGCGCCGTGCATGACAAGCGGACCCTCTAACGGCACAAATAAATAACAAGTGGGTACATGTGCCTGAAAAACTTGATATTCATCAAAATCAATAGCGTATCGCAAGCTGATTGGATTTGCCAGTATACATAAATCAACGTTTTTCTCTGACATGGCCTGACGCAATCTCGCCAGACGATAATCACACATCTGCTGCCACGTGCTGTCAGAGAATTGAGGGGCTGGCAATATTCTTGTCATCTTTTAGCTTTCTCCTTTTTATTCATCAATAGCCCAACACTGGGTCGTAAAGCGGAAAAGGCGCTTCGCCGCGCTCTATTCTGCGAATATTGTCAACCATGAACATTGCCGCTGTCTCGCCGTCACTTTGACCAGCAATATGTGGGGTGATGGTGACGTTGGGGTGTGACCAAAGCGGGTTGTTATCGGGCAAAGGCTCGATGTCAAACACATCCAACACTGCAGCAGCAATATGACCACTATCAAGTAAAGACAACAGATCATCTTCATTAACAATACAGCCTCTACCCATATTGATGACAAGGGCACCTTGCGGCAATTGATGCAATTCACTTTCTGTTACTCTGTTTCTGGTTGCGTCAGTAAGTGGCAATACATTAATCAAAATCTCAGTCTTATTAAAAAAAGCACTCATTTGCTCTTTGCCGTAAAAATATTCAACCAAGCCAGTTTCATGTTTTTCACTTGCACCCCAACCAACAACCTTAAATCCTTGGCTAACCAATAACTCAGCAATTTGTTTGCCAATATTGCCAAAACCCATAATGCCAATCGTACGATCTCTGGGTGCAACAAAGTCTTGCGGCAACCACTGTTTATTCGATTGTTGTTTAACGTAGCGATAGTAATCACTGTGAAAATACAGCACCCAATGGAGTGCGTACAAGCACATATCGCGGGTCAAAGCATCATCCGACATACGCACTATAGGGACACCACTGGGCAGTTCCGGATCTCTGGTAATGTGATCTACACCTGCACCGAGTGATAAGATGGCTTTCAAATTTAGGTATTTTTTATACTCAGAAAATGGATGTTGCCAAGCGGCCACGTACTCAATTTCGCTTGGATCACCCACGTCAGGGTAAATCTTGATATCCATATCGCCCAATTCCGCTTCAAAGACCTCTAGCCACGGTCGAATGTCTGTATCGGTAAGACTGACGAGTAATGCCATAATTTCAATTCATCCTAACTGCGTAAAATTTGATCATGCTGTTCTTCCATTAAACGAACAATGCTCAGGTGCGGAGCGTTTGCTCCATAGGCTTTCGTTGCCTCTTGGTAAGTACTGTAGACTTTGTCACCAAGTGGCATTTTTACCTCAAGATGTTGACCCAATTCGGTAATTAAGCGCATGTCTTTTTCCGCAAGACCAAGTGCAAAAGATGTGTCATAGCTGCCATCGAGAACTTTTGGAATGTAACTTTCTACAACATAGCTTCTTGCGCAACTGCTCATTAATACAGAGTGTAACACACTCAAATCTAAATTGGCTTTAGCGCCCAGCATCAGTGTTTCACCAATGCCCTGGGCAACCAAATAATTAAGGTGAAGTTGCGCTAATTTGGTGACATAACCTGCTCCAGAAGGCCCCATGCGCACCACTCTTGCAGCGAAGACACTTAATAAAAACTCAAACTGGCTGAGTACATCTTCATCAATACCTAGAAAAATCGCCAGTGTGCCGGCCAAGGCGCCTTCAGCACCACCACTGACTGGCGCATCGACCAAAGTCAAGTGACTCGGCGCCTCGTTTTTCACTTTCTGCCATTCTGATAATTCATTGGTGCTGGTTTCAAACCAAACCGCGCCCTTTTTAAGATTGGCAAGAATACCATCACCTCCAAAAGCCAAAAAATTGATTTCTTTGGAGCTTGGTAGCGAAGTAAATAGCACCTCACACTGACTGCATAACCTAGCAACACTCTGACCATTAACCGCGCCTTTAGCAGTCACATCAGCCAATACTGTTTCATTAATATCAAACACAATGAGTGCGTCACCAGACTCTTGGCAATGTCTGAGCAGATTGAGCGCCATGCCAGCACCCATATTGCCAAGACCGATAAATCCAATATTCATGTTATTTTCCTTTAATCGATTAGATTATCAACGCGTTCTAAATTACGCTCATGGTGAATCGCCATTGAACGACCATAAAATGCTTCGGCATGATGTGGCCTATTGACCAAATACGGATTAGTGACATAAGTGGGCAGGGCAATAATTCGTGGTGACTCACCTTTAGTGGTTGTAACTCTGTGCATCGAATAACGACCTTTAAATATTTGCAGATCGCCGGTTTTTAAGCGCAGCACCCGGACCTTTTCTCGAGCACCGTGCAAGACTGCACCAACATCATCGAAACACTCGTTATTGGCAGAGCGAATATCTGGCGCGTACTCAAAATCACCTCCTTCTTCAGCCTCGTTGACGAGAATACTAACGGTAAAGTCATTGCCATCAAAATGCCATGGAAAGTAATCGTCATCCTTCATCACACTGTACGGGTTGCGACCTAACGGCTCTGCCCAACGATATATTGGACCAACATCCAGGCAATCGGAGACAAAATGCACCATCACATCACTGTCGTAAATCATCCTTAAAATCGAGTCCGCCTCTAATAAATCGGAATTAATAAAGGACGAAGTTCTTTCTTCAAAAAAACGCTTGGGATGATCTTTCGGCAAACTTGTGTCTTCTTTGGTGAGGTAAGGATTCACCCATGCATGCGCCCTCCTCGCCCCATCCATAATTCGAAAAGCCTCTTCCTTCATTTTTTGAATGGCAGTAGGAATAATAAAATCCGGCACATGGGCGCAACCCCATTTTTCAAGGTTTTCACGACACTTCGTAACAAGCGCCGCTCTTTTGTCACTGGTTAAATCGTGAATAGGAAATCGTTCTAAATCTAGAAAATCCTCCAGTTTAATCTCATTAGCACTAAAGGCGGAAGGTGTTGAAATAACTGACATTATTATTGTTTATATGAGGGGTCTAGCCGGTCACAACGGCGTAGCAATCCCGGCCACTCATACACACCTGGTGAAAACGCCTCGTACTGCTTAGATGCAATTGGCCACAAGTGTTCAGCACCTGAGTCCACCTCTAAATTGGAAGCTTTGGCACTGAGTGCCACCTCACAAAGGCGAATCAAATAATACATATGCATAAAACACTGTCCTGCCGTTTCACCAACCGTCAAAAAGCCGTGGTTACGCATCACCAAACAGCTGTTATCGCCCAAATTGTCAGCGATACGTAGGCGCTCATCCGGGTCTACCGACAAACCCTCCCAATCGTGATAACCGACTTTCCCATAAAGCATGGCAGAATCCTGCACTAAGAATGGAATCTCCTTAAAGGCTGTGGCCGCAATTGCACTTGCAGGGTGCGCATGAAACACAAATTTGTTGTTCGGATGATTTAGATGAATGGCGCTGTGAATAATGAAACCGGCTGTATTGACATCACTTGGGCCTTCTAACACATTACCCTCTTCGTCAACTTTGATTAAATTTGAAGCGCACACTTCCTCGTAAGTTAAACCAAAACGATGCATGTAAAAATGGTGCGCCGCGCCCGGCACTCTTGCTGTAATATGATTCCAAACCGTGTCGTCCCAACCATTCATTACGGTTAGGCGAAACATTGCCGCCAAGTCAATCTTAACTTTTTCTTGCTCTTGTTCAAGAGTCGTAATATTCGCATTCATTGTTAGAGGCCTTTGCATAAGTCATTTTATAAACACTAATAAAGAGATAAATATACGCCCTAAGGAAAAAAGTATTGCAATAAAAAACTATAACACTTATCGAAAATACCAATATATCGATCCCCTATACTTTGTATAATTAAAGCACTTAATGGACAACGTTCTTTATTGATGGAGGCTTGATGAATATTGAACATATGCGCACTTTTTTAGAGGTCAGTTCTTCTGGCAGCTTTCAGGCGTCTGCCGAGAAATTACACGTTACTCAATCCACTGTCAGCGCTAGAATCAAGGCGCTAGAAGAGCAACTCAACCAAGCACTTATTATTAGAAAACGTAACGGTTGTGAACTAACAACTGCTGGCAGACTTTTTCATAAGCACGCCGTCGCCGCTGTTCAGGCATGGGAAAGGGCGCGTCAGGAAATTGCCTTGCCAGACGATATGACCGGTGTCTTTAGTTTTGGTATTCAGACGAATCACTGGGATTACATCGCTCCCAAATGGTTAGACATCATGAGCCAAACCGAGCCCAGTATTGCAACGCGAGTAATCAGTGATTATTCGGATCCATTGATGGCTCAACTGCGAGATGGTCATATTGATATGGCCATTCTTTACCGCCCAATTCACCAGCCCAATATCCATATAGAGCAATTGATGGACGACAAGCTGATTCTTGTGGCTACAGAACCACGCACTCTTGAAATGGGTCGAGTAGATGGTTATGTGTTTGTTGACTGGGGTGATGAGTTCCGCGCCCAACACAACCTCGCATTTCCTAAGGCCTATATCCCTAAAATATCATTTGGTGTAGCACCTATTGCCCTCAGCCATATCCTGAAACACAGTGGCTCAGGCTATTTTTTAGAAGGGTCCATCAAGCACATGCTCGAAGATGAAACACTGTTTCAAGTTAAAAACTCTCCAGTATTTAGCCGCCCAACCTACTTGGGCTATCCCACAAACGCTACCAATTCAAAATTGCACAAAGCAGCCATTCGCGCATTAAGAAAAATCGTTAACTAACTTTACAAATTACAACTACCCATTGAAATCGTTTTTTTCGATAAGTGTTATAGTTTTTTATTGCAATACTTTTTTCCTTAGGGCGTATATTTATTTCTTTTTAGATAGAAGTCGTGCTGACAAATGATCATTAGCGGGTTAACAACTAGGGTTGTAGAGCTTCCTTTCGAAAAACCAATTAATACAGCAATTCACGAGATACACTCAGTGGGCTGTGTGCTGCTTAGCATTGAAACCGACCAAGGGGTTACAGGCGAATCCTATCTTTTTGTGTTAAATGCTGTACGCATTAAAGCCTTTGATGAGATGATCAAGGGTTTTGCACCACACCTAATCGGCAAAGATCCACATTTTATCGAGGCCATTTGGCAGGATATCTGGAGAGCAATAAACCCTACTGGTCATAAGGGTGTTACCATTTCGGCGCTTTCAACTATTGATACAGCACTTTGGGATATTGTAGGCAAGGCGACTAATTTGCCACTACACAGAGTGTTTGGTGCCTGTCGTAGCAAGATAAAAACCTATGCCAGTGGGGGTTTGTGGCTTGCACAAGATATTGATGAGCTCATTGAAGAGGCGCATGTTTTTCTTCAACAAGGTCATAGGTCAATGAAACTTAGACTAGGCTCAAAAAACTACAAAGATGACGTAGAACGCGTCAAACAACTTCGAGGCGCGATTGGGCAGGACGTTGAATTGATGGCGGATCTCAATCAAGCCCTAACCCCAAAACAAGCAATAAAACTGGGTAAAGAATTGCAAGAATTTGACCTTCTTTGGCTGGAAGAGCCGGTGCCGGCCTACGACTTGGTGGGTCATAGCGAAGTGCGCCAGGCACTGGATGTGGCAATTGCCTCGGGCGAGACTGAATACACTCGTTACGGCATGCGTGCCATGATTGAAGCTAAGGCCTGTGACATTCTTATGCCAGATTTACAGCGAATCGGCGGCCTTAGCGAGATGCGCAAAGTAGCGCATTTAGCCGAAGCTTACAATTTGCCAATTTCCACTCATATTTTCACCGAACAAAGTTTGTGTATAGCCGGCTCCGTTGAAAATTGTATTTCGATTGAACACATGCCTTGGTACGCACCTCTATTCAACGAAAAAATATCTATTGTAGAAGGGTGTATTGATATTCCAGAGCGCCCGGGAATTGGCTTTACCTTTGATGAAAAGGCAATTGAAAAACTGCTAATTTAGTTGGACTGCAAATGAACTCAAGTAGCAATATAGAACAAATTATAGAAGAGGGACTATGCATAGGTTGCGGACTTTGTGCTGGGGTTTTTCCTAGTCAAGTTCAAATGCAGGTTTCGCCCTCCGGCCATCTGCGCCCCTCAGAAAGCACGCCATTAAACCCGGAACAAAATATCCACCTGCAGAGCTTTTGCCCTGGAGTTGTGCATTCTGGCATGCCAAGTGACAAAGTCTTAAACCTAGAAAACATCGACCCAACGTGGGGGCCGATAGAAACAATAGTGAGGGCACATTCAAGTGATGCAAAAATAAGGCACAAGGCGGCTACCGGCGGCGGACTTACCGCAATCAGCCTGTATTTGCTGGAGAGTGGGGAAGTTGATAGTGTTTTACAGGTTGCTAGTGGCGGCCTAAAAGCGTATTTTGGTCATTCACAATTAAGCCAAACCAGTGGCGATGTTATTAAATGTAGTGGCTCCATCTACGCTTCAAGTTCACCACTAGAAAACTTGCTCAAAATACTCGATACTGGCATTACTATTGCCCTTGTTGCCAAACCTTGTGACATCTCGGCAGTTCGCTTGCTGGGAAAGAAAGACCCAAGGATTGATCGACAAATTAAGGCATTATTAACGCCTATTTGTGGTGGCTTCTTCCCGCCATTTGCGATGGAAAATTTTCTTAAATCTGTTGGCGCAGATGAGAGTGACGTACAAAGCGTTAGTTATCGTGGCGAAGGCTGTCCTGGACCAACCACTATCCGCTTCAAAAATGGTGAAACAATCAGCAAAACCTATCTGGACTTTTGGGGCACAGACTCTTCGCAATGGTACATGCCTTGGCGCTGTCGTATTTGTCCGGATGGCTCAGGTGAAGCGGCAGACATTGTGTCGGGAGATACGTGGCCGAACTGTGAGCCGACCTTAGAAATGATGGAGAGCGATCTAGGCACAAATGTTGTGATTGGTCGCACCTCTCGTGGCGCTAACATCATGGAAGCAGCCATAAAAGCCAACTACCTTAGCCTAGAGGGCAATGCTCAACCTAGGGATTTAGACTTTTGGCAGCCGCACCTAGTAAGAAAGAGAATAACTGCTGAGGCGAGATATGCCGGTATGAGGGCGGCTGGACAAGTAGGTCTTTCAACACTTGATCTGAGAACCGATGCCCTCAAAGAACGCATGAATGAGGCGGACTATCAACAAGAGCTTGAAGGTACGACTCGCAGAATAACAATAGGCAAACACCTTGATGATTTCACCTCTGAATCCGAGTAGCTTTTAGGCACAGTTGCTATCGTTTTTTCGATAGACTGCATAGTGTTTTTTTTAGCATCGTCATCACCCATAATATAAAATAATTTATTTTTGGGGTATTGTTGTGTTTATTAGTGTACTAGATTTATTAAAAGTAGGCATTGGACCCTCGAGCTCTCATACTATGGGGCCGATGATCGCCGCCCATAATTTTACGCAGCAAGTTCGCCGCTTTACTGAGTCCAACCCCAGTAGCAACAAACTTCACATTCAATGTACATTAAAGGACTCTCTTGCCTATACAGGCGTCGGTCATGCCACTGATCGTGCAATCGCACTCGGTTTGCATGGTCACTTGCCCGACACCGTTGTTAATGAAAAAATGAATAAGCTGATTGAGCATGTTTGGACTGCGAACAGCGTTGTGATAACCACTGACATTAACGCTGCTTTCTTTGCAGAGAAAGACATTATCTTTGACACCAAACACTCACTAAAACAACACCCTAATGGTATGGTTTTTGCTCTTCTGAACGATGCAAATAAAATTCTTATTTCTCAAACCTATTTCTCCATCGGTGGTGGCTTTATCTTAACACTAGAAGAAATTGACCAAGTGACATCGCCTATCACTTCAGAATCGAGCGTTAATTACCCTTTCCCATTTGCCACAGCAAATGAAATGTTGCAAATGTCGGCAGAGAGCAGCAAGACGATTTGGCAAATGAAGCAAGAAAATGAATTACAAAATACGACAAAAGTCAAACTTAATGCTAAGCTAGATAATATTTGGGATGCAATGAAAACCTGTCTTGAAAGCGGCCTGGTTACTGAGGGCATATTGCCAGGTGGTCTGGGCACCCCTAGGCGCGCCAAAAAGCTTAATGAGCAGCTTGAGTCCGCACCAGAAGATGCAACTATCAATGAATGGTTATGCGCTTACGCAATGGCTGTCAATGAAGAAAACGCAGCAGGGCACATGGTAGTGACTGCGCCAACCAATGGTGCCGCCGGCGTTGTGCCAGCTGTGCTTTATTATTACTACAAGCACAAATCAGCAAGCATCGAACAAATTCGCCAATACTTACTGACAACCGCCGCCATTGGCGGGCTGATAAAACACAATAGCTCAATTTCTGGCGCAGAGATGGGTTGCCAAGGCGAAGTGGGGTCAGCCTCTGCGATGGCTGCTGCAGGACTGACTGCCGTACAGGGCGGCACAACAGCACAGATTGAAAATGCCGCTGAAATGGCACTTGAACACCATATGGGTATGACTTGTGACCCTATTAAAGGATTGGTGCAAGTGCCTTGTATCGAGCGCAATGGGTTTGGCGCTGTTAAAGCCTATACCGCTAGCTCTATTTCCCTAAGAGAGAATGGCAAACACATAGTATCACTAGATCAATGCATTTCAGCAATGAAACAAACTGGGCTTGACATGTCGCACAAATACAAAGAAACATCCTTAGGCGGTCTGGCCGTTAGTTTTGTTGAGTGCTAAACTATGAACATTCTTAAGCAAAAATCCACCATATTCGTTGCACAATAAATACAAAAAACATGAGCATGGACGGCCGCACAATCACAAACCCTTTTAACATCAAACTAAAGCCATTCAATAAAGATAATGTGGCCATTGTCAATATGAGCTGGTATGAAATTAGCTTTGATCAAAAAAAAGGACTTGGTACTTACATACTTAGTATGCTTCCCGGCGCAAAGTCCATCCCCCATGAGCGCCTCGAATTTGAGGAGGTTTATATGTTAGAAGGTGAGTTGATAGACGCTGATGGAGCGGTGTTTAAAAAAGGTGAGATCATCACCTTTGAGCCAGGCACTACCAGCAGCCACCACTCAACAAAAGGTTGCATGTTATTAGTGTTTATGAGAGGGGCAAACACCCCTCTTTAACTATCCCTATAGGGTTAAATCGCTTGGATTGTCTCCAACAAGGCAACGCTTACCTCAACGCCATTTTCTTCATGCACGGTTCTTGCATTGATACGCTCAGAGCCTGATAAGTGTGCCCCCTCTTGCACAGCAATTGAACGGGTTAATGTCTGAATTCTCTCGCCAAAGACATCGGGAGAGAAGACATCCGGTGAAGCAGCAAAAAAGAATTGCCCCGTTCTAGGTGGCCCGCCTGCAGTACCAGCGAATGGGCTGGCGTCCTGAGATAGCGTCGCGCCAGACATAACAGCCGCAAAAACCTCAACCAACAGACCCGCGCCAAAGCCTTTGTAACCACCCACTGGCGCCATAGAGCCCTTCATAGCAGCATCGGCATCCGTTGTTGGATTACCATCTGCATCATACGCCCAACCCTCAGGAATTGACTTACCTGCCTGTGCGTGCATTTTAATTTCACTTTTGGCGACAACACTGGCAGACTGGTCAAGAACAAAAGCAACGCCGCCCTTGCCATCTGGCACAGCGACAGAAAAAGGATTGGTGCCAATAATTGACTTGTTACCACCAACCGGCATTATCGAGGCTGGCGCATTAGTGAAGCCAAGTCCTGTCATTCCTGCTTGTGCAATACGCTCTGAATGAAAACCGAGCACACCGCAATTATAAGAATTTCTTATTGACATCGCAGCGCAGCCGTTTTGCTTAGCACTTTCAATCAGCAAATCAAAACCTGCATCAATCGCTGGATGGGCAAAGCCACTGTCTGCGTCAACCACAATAGCGCTAGGAGCGGCATGATTAACAACAACCTTTGCATTTGGATTGACCTTGCCACAGGTCAAATGTTCGCAATAAATTGGCACATAAACTAAGCCATGACTAGCAATGCCATCCATTTCAGCAGCAGCAACACCTTTTGCCAGGGCACTTGCAGCGATCTCACTTGCGCCTGATCTCGTCAACGCTTTAATTGCGACTTTCTCAATCTCTTCTCTATTTAAAAATGTTGTACTCATTAGTAACTCCCTAAAATTAATCTGTATCTACCAAACCTGCGCCTGCGCCTGAAGCGCGAGACTCTGCTGTTGATTTCACCAAACAGCGACAAAAATAGGCATAAATCGCATCCCAATGTTCATGTACTGTAACACCTGTTTGCAGGATTTTGTTTTTTTCTATTTTGCTATCAAACTTTCGCATCTCACCTTCCAAGTCAGTCTCTGCATTACCCGATAAGCTTACTGTCATTGTTGCCCCCTTACTAAGCTCAATCGCATTTGAGCCTTCGTTAATAATTTGCCATTGGTCACTGGTCATAAAATTCACTTGAAAATTTGCACCAGTCTCATCACACCAGCACACCTGCCAACCTTTAACTTTATTGGCACCAAGTGCCGCAACCAGTAGCAGTGGCGAATCAACATTAGCAATTGTCAGCTCCACCCCCTGATCAGTCTTAATCCAATCTAGAGCGCTAACAGAGGCTTGCAGGGCAGACAAATACTGAGAACTCGGCCCACTAAAACCATCATTGCTCTGCTCTATCACCAAAGAACTCTTGCCTTCATCAAGACTGTCAAGTGCAACAATACTACACAAAGATGGATCAAAGCCATTTTCTGCCAGCCACATATTGCTGCGTGCAAAATCTTCAGAAATACCAATGGACGCATTGACACCAAAGCCCGCTCTAGTAAAGATAAATAGAATTTCGTTTAGCGAAATTGTTAACTGCCTCGGCATTAGGATGAGCTTTTTGGTCGAATCGGAAAAGCCCAATTATCATGATTAACATCAGAAAGCTGGTCGG
>JBBWVR010000220.1:0-3902 GCA_050256315.1 Gammaproteobacteria bacterium
GGTACGAGTTTTACCCCCAAGTCGAACGCTCGATAAGCGAAAAATCTCTCCCGTACTCTCCAACTCTCTTTTTAACAGACCCCTCAGGGTTAACAACCCTGTAACACTCGCACCCCGAGTGAAACTCGAACTTTTGAAGAAATTAATCCGGAAATCGTGAACCTTACGAAGAACAATACTAACGAAAAAATTCGGCTGTTTACACCTGGGCCGACGCCTATCTCCCAACGCATTCTCGATATAGCTGCGCAGCAGCTTCCCTATAATCGCACAAAACATTTTTCGCAAATTACCTTCGATATTTTAGCGGGGCTAAAAGGCCTTTTTTCGACCACTGGCGATGTGGTTATTTTCGCATCTTCGGGAACGGGAGCTATGGAAGCCTCTATTCTCAATTTCATTCATCAAAAAGATCATGTTTTAATTATCAATGGCGGTACTTTCGGTCAACGATGGGTTGATCTCTGCGCTCACCACAAAATTCCTTATACAGAAATGTGCCTTGCACCCGGGGCGGCACTATCCATAGATCTTCTCGATCAAAAATTGTCGTCTGGGCAATACCGAACTCTTCTTCTCAACTCTCATGAAACGTCAACAGGACAACTCTATGACACCAAGAGCATTGGTGAATTGACTCACCGATATGGTGTCTTTTTCATTGTTGATGCCATCAGCACTATTTGCGCTGATCCATTTCAAATGGATGATTGGTATGTTGATGTTGCTATATTGAGTTCACAAAAAGGCTTGGCACTCCCACCGGGACTATCCTTTCTCGCTCTGAATGAAACAGCCAAGGAGCGATTGCAATCGCAAGCTTCGCGATCTTTCTATTTTGACATCAAAGATTATCTTGACAACCAAAAGCGTGGCCAAATGCCTTTCACACCCGTGATTGGTCACTTTCTTATGCTCCATGAACAACTCAAATGGATTAAGGAAATAGGAATGACTGCTGTTATTGCGCGTCACAGCAAATTAGCTGAGTATTTTCGTGAGAGCGTTGTAAATCTTCCATTTAGTTTCGTACCGAATACACCATCCAATGCGTTGAGTGCGTTAAAAGTCGAAAAAGACATAAATGCCTTTGAACTGACTAAAAGTCTTGCCTCAAAATACAATTGTGTCGTCGCACCAAATGGCGGCTCATTGAAAGACTCTGTATTCAGAGTCAGCCATTTGGGCCAACAAACAACAGAAGATATTGATTTTTTAGTGGGTGCAATCGAAAGTATTTTAGATCATCAAAGAAAACAAAAAGGAACCGGAGTATGAAAGTAATCATTATGGCGGCAGGCGTTGGCAATCGGCTCAAGGAAATCCACGGCGTCATACCCAAATGCCTTATCGCGGCGGGAAATGGCAAAACCTTGATTAGTCGCATTGTTGATATTTTCCATGATAAGGGGATTCAGGATATCGCAGTTATTCTTGGTTATCAAGCGGCGACAATCCGCAAAGAACTCAAAAATGATGTTCGGTATTTTGAAAATAAAAATTACTTAACAACGAATAGCATAATGTCACTTTGGTATGCCAAAGAAATGTTGGATGACGACGTCATTCTTCTTAATGCAGACTTGTTTTATGAGCCACAGCTTCTTGATGATATGCTAAGACAGGATCACAAAGCGACTATGCTTGCCGACAGCACACGCATTGTCGATGCGGATTATCGTTTTGGTTTCAAGGGAAATAGGATTTGTCGATTTGGGAAACAGCTAACAAATCAGGAGACTGATGGCGAATACGTAGGCATGGCTCGCATTGACAAAGGCTTTATTAAATCATTCAAAAATAAATTAGAGACCATGATTGATGCCGGAGACACTAACGCTTGGTGGGAGAATGTGCTGTATTCCTTTATAAATGATCGAATCTCCATTAACTATTTCGATATAGCGGGAACTTTTTGGACGGAAGTGGATACGGCAAAAGACTACAAGCGGCTGAATGATTGGATTGAAAACGACAGGCGTTTAAATCTCAAGGCAATATCTCTTAAAGCGAAACACTAAATTCATGAATACGCATGAAACAAAGTTTCAACGATTATGGAAAACGAAAAACAAAAACGATGAGTGGTGGTCTTCTTTTGTCACGGCACCTATAGCGATATTAGTAAATATGGTTGTGGTCGACTGGGCTTGGCTAACACCAAATAAAGTTACTCTTTTTTCTTTAATAACAGGTCTCACGGCATCAGGTTGTATAGTGGTAGGTGGTCACACGCCGTTTGTCATGGCGGCATTCTTAATCAACATCAGTCACATCCTAGATTGCATGGATGGTCAAATGGCAAAATACCGAGGTGTATCGTCCCGCTTTGGTAATTACTTTGACAAGGTAAGTGATCAAATATTGATTTTTTTCTGGTTCAGTGCTGTGGCTTATGCAGGTTATCAAGAAAACCATGAGGTCATGCCAGTATTTCTCGCTTTTACGGGGGTTGCCTTTTACTCCCTTCGCGTATATGTAAAATATGTCACGATCTTTATCGAAGTCGAAAATGATAAAGAATATCTAGCAAAATCATTCAAAGAAGCAACTCTTATTCGTGAAGAGTCCGAACAACAGGCCGGGCCGGGGGCCGGTTTGATAAAAAACTGCCTGTGGTTTTTACGTGAACAGCGGAAGTTTTTTCTCTTTAATGAAGCTGTCTTTGTTTTTATGATTTCTGTTGCCCTGTTGTTTGATCAGATTCGTCCAATGCTCTGGATTTTTGCAGTTAGCCAAATTTATTTTGGGATCATCAGAACGTGGCAAAGAGGACGTCAGATTTATTTGGGTCAGCATCAGGAATTGCTCAAGCCCATGGAAAAGTAACGAGGTTTAACATGGGAACCTACTTAGAAAGAAAGCAAAAGCTCAGAGAAACTTTTAAACCAAGGGAAGAATGGTGGTCGCGGGTATTTGCAACGCCACTTGCTCATGGAATACTCCATGTTGTTGCCGATTTTAAAGTGTTGACCCCCAATCGATTGACTACTCTCTCATTCTCTCTCACTCTACTAACAAGTTTATTGATTGTATCTGGCATGAGCAGTGCTCTACTTAGTGCGGCCATTCTCCTGCAAATAGCCTATGTTTTTGACTGCATGGATGGCCAGCTGGCCAGATATCGGGAAGTCTCTTCTGAATGGGGTTCATTTCTCGATAAATGGTCGGATTATGTGAAATTTCCTACGGTAGTTCTGGCTTTGATGGTTGAAGCGTACAGTCAAAATGCATCATTCACAGTGATTGTTATGGGGTTCTTAAGTGTTTTTTTTATTGGTTATTTACCGTATCTAAAGGGCTTGTCCCAGCAAGAATTATCAATTGGGCCTTGGGCTGTTTTATCCGGTAAAAACTTTGCGGAAAGAAACTTGAGGTTTTTTTTGTTTGAGGAAGCACAATTGTATTTGATTGTGACAATATGTTTGCTATTCCAATCTTCTTATTGGGCACTTGTTATCATTTGCGTGACACAAGGTATTGTGGCTTTTGTGCAGACGGCGCGGGTTTTTTTACTAAGTCGACACTCCAGATAGCCATCAGAATTTAATTGAACGTTTGGTAAAAGATGATAATTCAAACGTTACCCTTTCAAATTAATAAAAGATGTGATGCCTAACTTAGTCGTTAGCTAAAGTCCGATCCGCCCCCGGGTCGCTCATCAGCACTTCTCTTTGGCCGAATTTATCCCCCGTTTATCCCCACATTTCATCTCGGTTCTGGGTGTCTGTATCTGGCTATAAATAGTTCTCGAAAGAACCAAGCTTGAGCACGAACCAATAGCAGAACAACACTATTCCAATAACCATGATCACACCAAACCATATTATTCTTTTTCCGACGCCGGGCCAGGGCATAGTGCAAGAACAATGAGGACATTTTTCATCTCTCAGGAGAAATGA
>JBBWVR010000221.1:0-3278 GCA_050256315.1 Gammaproteobacteria bacterium
TATTGCCATAATTTTGATTGGCCTCCTTGTAATGAATCGAATGGTGCCAACGGTGCAGTTCCGGACCACTAATCAAATAATTAAGAACGCCAAGCCGCATATTAATATTGCAGTGCTGGAAGAAGCCATTGATCGCATAAAAGACAAAGTAGAACGCTAATACCTCGGCAGAAACACCCAAGAAAATAACAGGTAATACATCAAAAAGGTATTGGGTTGCTTTGTCAAAAGGATGAAAGCGGCCAACATTCATCCAGTAGAGTTTTTTTGGCGAATGATGAACAGCATGAAAAGACCACAAAAATGGCCATTCGTGGAACGCACGATGCAACCAATAGCGCAATAAATCTGCTATCAACAACATCAAGATTGCCTGCACAGCGAGTGGCAGTTGTTGTGGCCAAATATTCCCAACCCAGCTCATAGATTGAAACCATCCTAATAAATAAAGAACAACTAAAAAGGATAGCACCTTGGGCAAAATAACTTGAACAAGCAGCATAAAAATCGTGTCATTGCCCAAATCGCCCTTATTAGGTAGCCACTGTTTTTGATAAGGCAGCCTATGTTCAAGTATGTGAATCAACAGCGCCGCCGAGAGAACGGGCGCATAGGTTGCGGCAAGAAGAGGCAGGCCCTGTCTTAGCATAAACCAATGCGATACTACCGCTAAGCCGATAATGCAGGGGTAAATAATAGCGCCAAAAACGCGACCTGGCTGCACGATTAAATCCTAGCGCGCTTTAAATGATAATGGCCGTGACAAAGAACAAATAAAGACAATACAATGTGAAATGTTGAAGGTATTGGGTTATTCAGCCAAGAACCTTCTTCAACAAAAGTAAAGCCAGCTATAAGGCGGAATAGCATAAAAGAAAAATAGATGCCACCAAAAATCAACAAACTCCGCGCCTTTGTTAATGAAGGCTTAATAGCGCCACTCTTAATTGCATTGATGATATAAATACACCAAGCAATAATAATCAATTGACATACAAATAAGACCTCGTAAGATAAAGCCCCAGATTGGAACGATTCAAAGTCAGGAAGGAAGGAAACGGGAGAAATGTGTTGAATAAATTGAGACAAGACTCGCCCTAAAAATAGCACAAATAAGACAGATAATATTGTGGAATACGTACTCTCACTTGTTTTTACCATTACTCAACCCGTGATTCAGTTGGCTTGATTATAGCACGTTATGAGGGCCAAAATAACCCTAAAGAACTAATAACTTATCGCCCCCTTATAACAGCCGATTGTGTATGGATATTCTACCGTTGCGTGATAGTGATACCCCAGTTCGCCATGCTTATGACCATGACATAAATCTAAATCCTCGTTAGACATTTCAACACCTCCTTCACCTTTGTAGCCATATAACGTGAAACCGTCATTAATATAAGCAACAGCGTTCGAATGGCCGTCGGTTAGAGGTTCGTTATCAAGTCGCTCAGGGATAAAATGGTAATGATACTGATTACGAGTAGGATGGCCTCCGTAAGCATCTACAATTTCTCTTGCCACGGCATCTTCACCACGCACATCAGCCGCATTAAAAATCACCACGCCATTCTTGGTCACTCCAATTGCGTCCAGAGAAACACAACTTGGCGACGATGCTTCTTTTGGATTGGCTACATAAGTAAATGACATCCTGTCTGCCGCTGGCACGCCTGGATTGCCATCAATGTCGCTCAATACTTTATACGCCGTCATCGGCCAATCGCCTATCAAGCCGTCTACAGGTAAGTTGTTAATGCTAATTTGTCGACTATCACCGGAAAGTATCTCGAGATAACTACCAGTACCCACATCAAGAGTACCTGCTGGCAACCATGGTTTTTTGAAGAAATTCCAAGTTTGATTTTCACTATCAATCCAAGTTATTTTGTTTTCTCTAGAGCCAGGGGCATTTTGGTTTTTACCACTGCAGGAATACAAATAGCCCGTGGCGGGCTTGTTGGTTGTCAGATAATCATCACCCAAACGCAAACGTGTGCAATCCGGCCCCTGCTTGTCACTGCATAAATTTGAAGTAACAGTATAGTCAACAAGATTGGTGGAAACATCCTTGTATAACACTGAATTACTATGCTTGGCATACGCTATAGCGCTGATCAAGCAGACGACAACCAGTGTCATAATAGTTTTGTTTTTATTGTTTTCCATACTAATCATTCAAAAACCTACTGAACTCTTACAATAACTTCTGTGCCACCACCTATTCGATCGCGTACTTCAATCTTCCAGTCATATTGTCTTGCGATTTGATTAACGATTGCCAGACCCAGCCCTGTGCCGCCCGTGGAGACATTTCTAGAGCCCTCTAAGCGGTAGAAAGGCTGAAAAACAGCTTCTTTTTGTCCATCAGGAATGCCTGGACCCCTGTCCAAAATTGAAATTTCTAAGGAATTGTCAACTTTCTGCCAACACACTTCAACCGACTGTTCAGCACCGTACCGCAGCGCATTGCTGAGAACATTTATCACAACGGCGCGAAGTGCGTAAGCCGAGATTGTTATTGCAGTATCTTCGTCGCCGTTAGTTATCACCTCCTGATCTGTTTCAAAAGTGAGTTCAGCAATAACATCACTCAGTAAGTCGGCAAAAACAATGTGCTCTGAATCGCCCTCATCTAAACTTCGAGTCAAAGATAAATACTGGTTAACTATGCGTTCAATATCTCGGTGAACATTGCGCAACTCATCTTGCAGTTCTTCGTCTGTTTCTTTCGGCAGCATCTCAGTAGCAAGTGCTAATCTCGTTAAAGGTGTACGAATATCATGAGAAATGCCAGAGAGCAATATTGTTCTATTCTCTAACAAATTATGAACATCTTTAGACATTTGATTAAACGCTTTGGCAGTATCGGCTAGCTCTTGCGGGCCAGTCTCGCTCAGGGGTTCTGGTTTGCGACCTTGGCCAATTGTTTTAGCAGCAAGCGCCATTTTTCCTAAAGGACTGGTAACTCTTTTCATTAGATATAGACTGGTCACAATGGCTAGTAAAGCTATTGCCAACATAATTACAATTGCAACAACTGGAATTGGCAGCATCGACTTTGGTTTGCCAATACCTATACGAACCAGCTTCCCATCCATTTTAAAGTCCACCCAATAACGGCGATCTTTCCCAAGCTGTTGAGCAACACTGACTGGGCTTCGCAACTTTGATGAAATAATTTTAGCAACAGTCAAGTAATAACTTGGCACGTTCGCGCGCCTTGACAGACGCTCATCCCCATGTCCAAGAATTAATTGGCTGTCTTGCTTCAG
>JBBWVR010000222.1:0-6467 GCA_050256315.1 Gammaproteobacteria bacterium
ATTTAAAGGTTTTAGTGCCTATATAGACGACAGCAATAAAGAATATTTAAAAGACTCAAAAGTGGCTCTTAAGAAAGAAGGTACTGGTAAAAAACTTACTATTGTTGCACCCAATGCTAAAGGCGAAGCACCAAAGGATGATGCTCCATTAGCGGAAAAAATTCAGTTCACGATTCTTACTGAAATTAATCCAAATCTCGCCTCTCATGGTGGCTTTGTTGACCTTGTTGAGATTACTGAAACCAATGAAGTAGTACTTAATTTTGGTGGAGGTTGCCAAGGTTGTAGCTCCGTTAAAATAACCCTTAAAAACGGCGTTGAGACGCAACTTATGGGTCTCTACCCTGAGATAACTGCAGTGCTTGATTCAACCGACCATTCCAAAACAGAAAACGCCTACATGTAGACCGACACATCCTTCACCTGTCTTGACATTCACGTTGAAGGTGTGATATTTTTGCTAATATCTGCGGTGAAAATGTTAAGATGACATCAGTGATGTCATTGGTGTATGCGCAACTCTAGGGTGAATAAATGGAAAAAGTAATTGTCTATACGCATTCGGATTGCCTGCTCAAAGGTAACGGCTCAAACCACCCAGAAAGAAAAGAACGCTTAGATGTTGTCCTTGATGCCATTCAAGGCATTGATGACATTGATATCGAAATCAAGAATGCCCCTCTTGCAACGCTTGAGAATATTGCACCAGTTCACCCAGAAGTGTACCTAAGCAATTTGTTTTCACAGAGCCCAGCTTCTGGATTAATCAGTGTCGAGCAAGAACCCTATGCCGATACATTTTTATGTCCCAACAGCAAAGATGCAATTTTAAGGGCATGTGGCGCAGGCATTGCGGCAGCAGAGTGCATTATTAAAGAAGAGGTAAAAAGAGTGTTTTGTGCAGTTCGACCTCCGGGTCATCATGCCGAAACCACTCGAGCCAATGGTTTTTGTTTTGTTAATAATGCTGCAGTGACTGCTAGGTATTTGCAAAATATACATCAAATCAAGAGGCTTGCAATTATAGATTTTGATGTGCATCACGGCAACGGTACGCAAGAAATCTTTTACAACGACAATAGTGTCTTGTATGGCTCGATACACGAGTATCCACTATTCCCAGGGACGGGCTTAGTGGCAGAAGTTGGTGTTGGCAATATCTTTAACGCACCTATTGCAGCAGGCACAAATGGCCAAGACTTCTTAAAAATATTTAACAGTAAAATATTAGACAATGTTGATAAATTTCAGCCTGAAATCATCTTGTTATCTGCCGGCTTTGACGCACATAAAAGAGATCCTTTGGCCAATATTAATCTAGAGTCCGAGGATTATTGCAGTCTAACCAAAGACATTGTCGACATTGCCAACAGGCATTGTCAAGGAAGAATCATCTCTTTTCTAGAAGGGGGTTATGACTTGGTTGCTCTTGCGGAAAGCGTAACAGAACATTTGTATGGACTGCAAGACGCCCAATCAAATCAAAAATAAGGCTTGGAATTGTGCAAGAATTTGATTTAATTCGTGATTATTTTACTTGGCCCTCAGGTCAGAGTTCGGTCATTCTAGGTGTGGGCGACGACGGTGCAATATGCGATGTTGAATCTGGCTATCAACTTGTGACCAGTATTGATACTTTAATCGCTGGCGTTCATTTTCCAGAGTCCACCAGTGCAGCGGATATTGCTTATAAGGCACTTGCTGTTAATTTGAGTGATATAGCGGCAATGGGGGCGCTGCCGAAATACTTCACTTTGGCGTTGACCATGCCAGAAGTGGATCAATCTTGGTTGCAAGATTTCTCGCAATCACTTAAGCAATTATCCGAACAATCCGGTGTAAGTTTAATTGGTGGTGATACGACTAAAGGGTCATTATCGATTACCATTTCTATTGTTGGTTGGGTTGAGAGTGGGAGGGCGTTGCGGCGCTCTGGCGCCCAAGTTGGCGACGGCGTCTATGTTTCTAATACCATCGGTGATGCTGCGTTTGCCCTATGGCAATTAAAAAATAATGACAATCCTGATAATAGCTGTTTGGTTAAGTTAAACAGACCAGCGCCACAAGTTGAGTTGGGCCGCTCACTGAAAGGCGCCGCTTCGGCTTGCATTGATATTTCGGACGGTTTGGAGCAGGATCTATCTCACATTTTAAAGGCATCAAAAGTGGGCGCTGAAATTGATGTGGGACAAATACCACTTACCAGGGTATTAATGGATTATGTTAACAAGAAAAACGATTGGTCACTTGTACTTAATGGCGGAGATGATTATGAGTTATGCTTTACAGTGCCAGAAAAAAACCAAGCAATGCTAGGTGATATTTCAAAACGTTGTGGCGTCAAAATTACTCAAATTGGCGTTATTTGCGAGTCTGGCGGTTTAGAGATTGTCGGTGCAAAGAATATTGGTAAGTCATACCAACATTTTTAGATTGAAACCTTTGCAACAATCATTATAGATTTGATAGTGGGATTTTTTTTATTTTACAAGACGGAATTATTGAAGCCCTACTTGTTGTTTGGCGATAATATTTAACGTAGGGAAATCGAAAAAATTCCTATCCCAAAGGGCTGAGGCACAAAATGTTCAGAAATGCAGAAAAACTCTCATCAATAGCTAGTGCTATTAATTTTAAATTTTTACACATTTTTTCCTCGTTTTTATCACCCAGCAAATTCTAAAATGAGTGTTGCAAGGGTCTCAGATTAAATTTCTTTTTTCTCAGAAATTGTTTTGCAATCGATGCACTGGTCTGCAGTTGGGCGAGCTTCTAATCTTTGTAGTGTGATTTCGATGCCGCAAGTTTTGCAATAGCCGTAGTCACCCATATCAATTAAATGCAGGGTTTTGTCGATCTTGGCAATAAGTTTTCTTTCGCGATCACGTGTTCTAAGCTCTAGTGCAAACTCTTCTTCAATAGTGGCTCTATCGTTGATATCAGCTACAGGAGTTGAATCTTCTTGAATGTGGTTAATGGTGTTTTCGGCCTCAAAAACAAGCTGATTGCGCCATACATCTAACTTGTGAATAAAGTGTTTCAGTTGGCCCTGGCTCATAAATTCTTCACCCTTTTGTGGGATATATGCTTGGATCTCTTCGAAGTTTGGCTCAGTAGTCATTTGCGATAGTTTACAAAAAAGGTAGTTTTTACCAAAAAATGCCTAAAATAGCAATGTTTAATTTCATAATGAATTTATTATTACATAGCCTATGCACTTGAAAGCATTAATTTTTGATGTGGATGGCACGCTTGCCAACACTGAACAGGATGGTCATTTACGTGCTTTTAATGAGGCCTTTAAATTACTCAATATGGACTGGCACTGGGACGATGCTACCTATACAAATTTATTACAAGTGACGGGCGGAAAAGAGCGAATCGCCCATTATATGACTCCACTGAGAGGGCTATTGAGTAAAGCTGATATTGTCAAAATTCATCAGCTCAAAACAGATATTTTTGTTGGTTATGTTGCGCAGGGTTGTGTTTCTATTAGAACAGGCATAGAAAGATTGGTAGACGAGGCGCTTGAATGCGGCTTGAGGCTCGCTATTGCAACCACGACCAGTTTGCAAAACGTTGAGGCGATTCTTGCTGGCGGTAGTATGTCGTCTAAATTTGAAGTGATAGGCGCAGGGGATGTTGTTAAGAATAAAAAGCCTGCAGGTGATATTTACCAGTATGTATTGGATGAGCTAAAACTATCCGCTGATGAGTGTATTGTTTTTGAGGATTCAGCAGTCGGTTTTGCTTCAGCAAGTGCTGTCGGTCTTAAAACTGTTGTAACCCTTAGCGAGTATACTAAGGCCAGTGTATTTGATGGCGCACTGGTTGTTGTTGATCATTTGGGCGAGAAAGACACACCCTTTGAAATGGTAAGTGGCAAACCTAGCAGTCATTCTTATGTCAACGTTGAGTATTTAAAGGAATTGCATGAACAAAATCGTTAATCTGGCCGACAACAGCTCTGTCTATGAAGTGGCTATAGTGACGCCATTGGTACACGCTGAGCAATTGAGTGAGCGCCTCAGCAATCAAATTTATCTTAAAAGAGAAGACGAACAAAGCATTCATGCCTTTAAGTTAAGAGGCGCTTATCAAAAAATGTCCTCATTAACGCAAAGCCAAATGGCAAAAGGCGTGGTTGCATCTTCTGCGGGTAATCATGCACAAGGCGTGGCTTTGGCTGCAAAAAAACTGGGTGTTAAAGCTTATATTGTGATGCCTTTGAGTACGCCAAAAATTAAAGTGGAGGCGGTACAGAGACTGGGTGGCGAGGTATTACTTTTTGGCGACGTTTATGATGATGCTTATGGCTACGCAAAGCAACTCGAAGCGGAGCGTGATTTGTGTTTTATTCATCCTTATGATGATCTTGAGGTTATTGCTGGGCAAGCAACGGTAGCAAAAGAAATTCTGGAGCAGCTCGATAAAATTGATGTTGTATTTGTTCCTGTTGGTGGTGGTGGATTGATTGCTGGCATGGCGAGCTATATCAAGCATTATGCGCCGCATATTAAAGTCGTGGGTGTGGAGCCAAAAGACTCTCCAACGCTTACCTACTCACTGGAGAATAACGCACGTTTAATTCTCTCCGATGTTGGTCGCTTTGCAGATGGCGTGGCGGTTAAGCAAATAGGCGAGATACCCTTTGAAATCGCTAAAGAAGCCGTTGATGAGATGGTTTTGGTCTCAAATGATGAGATATGTGCAGCAATTAAAGACATTTATGAGGACGTGCGTTCTATTGCAGAACCTGCAGGTGCTTTGGCGACTGCTGGGGCGAAAAAATACATCCAAAATCATAAAATAACCAATCAAAGTCTTGTTACTGTTATCTCGGGTGCTAATGTGAATTTTGATCGTCTTCGTTACATTGCGGAAAGGGCGGATTTGGGTGAGCTAACCGAAGCCATTGTTGCGGTAACAATGCCTGAGAAGCCAGGCAGCTTTCTTAAGTTTTGCCGGTTGCTGGCAAGCCAGTCAATCACTGAGTTTAATTATCGTTACACAGACAGCGACAAGGCGCATATTTTTGTTGGTGTCGGCCTTAGCAATGGTGAGGCGGAGAAGCAAGCTTTAATCGATAGATTGAGGGCTAGTTTTGAAATTATCGATATGAGTGACAACTCGATGGCCAAGACCCACATTCGTTACATGGTGGGTGGCAGGGCTAATGCGCAGAGCGAAGTTATTTATCGATTCGAATTTCCTGAGCGCCCTGGTGCGCTACTAGAATTTTTAGAAAAAGTGGGTACAAACTGGAATATTTCGTTATTCCATTATCGTAATCACGGCGCTGATTTTGGTCGAGTATTGATTGGACTGCAAGTGGATAACCCAAGTGAGCTTGAGGCGCGTTTTGATGAGCTTGGGTATTTTTATCACAATGAGAGTGATAACAAAGCCTATCAATATTTCCTTTAGAGAGCTATTGCTTGACGATGTCGATACTTTGGTCGACATTGAAAAGGCAAATACCGAGCATACTTGGTCTTCCTCTCATTTTTCCTCCAGTGTGGCTAACAACAACACCCTGTCATACGGGCTGGTTGTAGAACAGAAATTGATTGGCTATGCATTGGCTCTTGTCGCCCTTGAGTCTGCAGATCTTCTAAATATTGGTATACATCCAAATTATAAAAGACAGGGTTACGGCGAAGCACTGTTAACGCATTTGTTGGCACAATTAAAAGAGGTGGCTATTAACGAGCTTATTTTGGAAGTAAGGGTAGAAAATCATATTGCGATTAATTTCTACCAAAAACAGGGGTTTGAGGGTGTTGGTACAAGGGAAAAATACTATTCAAATCGAGAAGATGCTAAAATTATGAAATTATATATACTTAACTAGAAATCAATTCAACATGCCATATAAACATATTACCGTTCCTGCAGACGGCGCAAAAATCAGCGTCGAAAATGACGTACTAACTGTACCAAATAACCCAATCATTGCCTATATTGAAGGCGATGGTATTGGCGTTGATGTTTCTCCAGTCATGCTAAAAGTCATCAACGCTGTTGTTGAAAAGGCTTATAGCGGCGAGAGGCAAATTCATTGGATGGAAATTTTTGCTGGTGAAAAAGCTGACGGCATCTATGGTGAGTATTTACCGCAAGAGACACTTGATGCAATTAAAGAGTTTTTAGTGTCCATTAAAGGCCCCTTAACAACACCCGTTGGTGGTGGTATGCGTTCGTTGAATGTTGCCATTCGCCAAGCATTAGACCTTTTTGTATGTCAGCGACCGGTTCAATATTTTGTAGGCACGCCTTCACCAGTCAGGGCGCCAGAAAAAATCGATATGGTTATCTTTAGAGAAAACTCTGAAGATATTTATGCTGGTATTGAATTTGCTGCCGGCTCAGATGAAGTTAAAAAGGTCATTGATTTTCTTAAAAAGGAAATGGGCGTGACAAAAATTCGCTTCCCAGAAACCTCTGGTATTGGCGTTAAGCCG
>JBBWVR010000223.1:0-9016 GCA_050256315.1 Gammaproteobacteria bacterium
ATCCTCAAGCGAGCTTTGGGAGATTTCCAGGTCTTTAAATGTCAAGCCCGTTTTGCTAATTGCCTGCATGACGTCGGCAATTTCTGCACCACCCCCTATAGGGTCGTATGTATAGGTAACAAAGTATCCATCTTCTGACACTTCAAGATTAAACTCCGATAAAGATTCAAGGGTAGATTTAATAGGTTCGCTCAATTTCAAAACAAGTTGTTTTTTACCAAAGTTCGCCATGAGGTGATCTTTCTCTTCGACCAGTATCAATTCGCCATTGTTAATTACGCCCACCCTATCGGCAATCTCTTCGGCTTCTTCAATGTAATGAGTAGTGAGAATGATGGTGACGCCAGATGCGCGAAGTTTACGAACAATCGCCCACATGTCTTTTCTTAACTCAACATCAACACCAGCTGTCGGCTCATCAAGAAACAATATTTTCGGCTCATGAGAAAGCGCTTTAGCAATAAGCACGCGGCGCTTCATACCACCGGAGAGCGATCTTAATTCATCATTCTTCTTATCGAAAAGAGACAAATCTTTCAATAATTGCTCGAGGTACACCTCGTCTTTCTTACAGCCAAACAGTCCACGACTAAAATTAACGGTACTCCAAACCGTCTCGAATGCGCCAATCGTTAGCTCTTGCGGCACTAAGCCAATAATTTCTCTGGTTTGACGAAAGTCATTAATAATATCTTTGCCAATAACAGTGACAGTGCCAGAACTCGGTGAAACAATACCGCAAATCGTAGAAATAAGTGTTGTTTTACCCGCGCCATTTGGCCCTAGAAGAGCGAGAATTTCACCCTTTTTGATATCGAGAGAGATATTCTTTAGGGCTTCAAAACCTGTGTCATAGGTTTTGCATAAATTATTAATGGATATAATCGGATTCATATAATGAGCTTAATTTTATACAGATAAATTGGTGCTCATTTTACTTAGAGAAGCCGCGCTCCATCATCTATTTCACCGTCTGGAATTACCAAAACAACAGAGTTATCCTTGCGGTAAAAACCAAGCACCAAGCACTCGCTCATGATTGGCCCCACTTGCTTTGGCGGGAAGTTCACAACACAAAGCACTTGCTTGCCAATAAGATCACCCTTGTCATAAAGATCGGTTATTTGTGCACTTGATTTTTTGACACCAATTTCATTGCCAAAATCAACGGTGAGGATATAGGCAGGATTCCTCGCCTCGGGGAAATCCTGAGCTGAGAGTACCGTACCCACTCTAATGTCCACTTTTTCAAAATCTTGCCAACTTATTTCTGCCATAATCGTATTCCTATTTACAACCGACACCAGGTAAGTGGCTTACTGTTATTTCTTTTGATGACACCTTTCGCTTCAAGATCGAGTTGCGTGGTTTTCATCCACCAGAACGATTTAGCGCGCTCTGGGAATAAATCCTGAGGCAAATATGGCTGAATTAATGACAACATCTCCTGTTGAGTAACGCTATGGCAGGGTGACCAATAACGCCGCCTTTACAGCTGCGCACCTAGTGCTATCCACTCTTGTAGAATATTTAGGAACATTAATATTTTCAACAATGATTTTGTCAGTCATTTATTCAAAATAATTAAAACTAAAACCACCGACGAACTTTTGCTTTGTAGGTCGTATAGTGCTCTCTAAAATTAAGCTCCATTGCTCTTTCTTCGGGGATTATTTGCAAGAAGTTCATCACCGGTATAAACAATACGGCCAATGCCAAACAAAAACCATTGGACAAAAACACACCCCAAGCCAACAGTACACAAAATAAACCAAGGTACATCGGATTTCGGCTGTATCGATATATACCTGTTGTCACCAGTGTGCCGGCCTTTTCAGGTTGCAGAGGGTTGGTAGTGGTCTTAGCTTGCACAAAAGACACAACACCCAGAGCCGAGGATAGCACTCCGAATAAAACGAGACCTGTTGCCACTGATATTCGTACTGTTTCATCAAGGACAGATCCGGGGAAATATTGGTCGGCGATCCACATACAAAAAACAAAAAGTGCTGCCAGCATGGGTGGTGGAATTTTTGTTTCAAGATTTTTCAGCATAATTAGTTACAAGACAACAAAGGTGGATTATTAATTCTACTCCTTCTCAAGGTGTGCAATAATCTTAAACAAGCAAGTCCCTGATCGATTTCTCAAGTGCTCCTGTAAAGCCAGAATCGTTTCCCGGGTTGGCGGCACAATGTCCCCAGGGCGAGTTATAAGCCCTAAGCTCCGCATTCGGTATGAGTTCAGCTTCAATTTGATTATCTGCCGGCGGGAAATACAAATCCTGAGTACAAGGCATGAGAATTGTCTTTGCCTTAATGGACCTGAGTGCTTGATGATAATTACCGCTATACAGAGGCCCAACACTTATATCGCCGGCTTGCCAAGTACTTAACTTTGCCAACAAATTATTGGCATCCCAGTTCTCGGCGTGATCCTCCTCCCAATCAAGAAGCAACGCTTCAGCTGACTCGTAACCAATCTCTTTGAACAACTCGTCTCGATAAAATGTTTGCGAAAAAGCCCAACCGGCATATACTCTTGCAAACGCTTTTAAACCGGCAATGGGGGGTGAAGTGTAGTTACCCTTATTCCAATGTCCATCAGCACACAGAGCTGCTTTAACCCCCTCAAGAAACACATAGTTATGTTGAGAGGTTTTAGCAGATGCGCAAAACGGTAGAATCGCCTCAACAAAATCTGGATACTGTGCAGCCCACTGATAGGCTTGACAGCCAGCCATTGACCAGCCGGTAACAAGCGCAATGCGCTCCACACCAAGACTTTCAGTCAGTAGTTTGTGTTGACAAGCAATATTATCCCAAAGAGTTATTGTTGGAAAACGCGGCCCATCTTGTGGTGCTGGTGTATTGCTTGGTGAAGATGATAGCCCATTACCAAATAAATTAATTGAGACAATGAAATGCTTCTGCGGATCAATCGCCCTGCCAATGCCAAAAAAACCCTCGTTTCTTGGGTGAGATCCGGTGTAAAAAGTCGGCAAGACAACAACATTATCCCCGCTCTCATTTAACTTGCCGTATGTTTTGTAAACCAAGAATGCCGCTTGCAGACACTCACCCGATAAAAGGGAGACTGATCCTAATTCGTATTTTTTGCTATTCATTATCAAGAAGGCTTTACTTATAGGGCTGTTGTTTTTAAATAAACAACCCACCAAAGTTTGTTATTATTAACAGTCTAACGTATGATCGCGCTCCCACTGGCTTAGATGAGAAGAGTGATCATCCCATTGAGTTTTTTTCATCTTAACGTAAGAGTCAACGAGACTATCGCCCATGCGCTCCCTTAGCACATCACTTCCATCCAATAAGCGCAGCGCATCAAGCAAATTACGTGGTAATTGCTTATAGCCCTCCAGATTCTTACCCAGCTCATACATATTTATGTCAAGCGGGTCGCCCGGATCCCGATTGCTAGCAACACCATCAAGGCCGCAGGCAAGAATAGCCGCTTGCATTAAATAAGCATTTGCAGCGCCATCCATCAAGCGCAATTCAAAACGCCCCGAATCCGGTACTCGGATCATATGGGTGCGGTTGTTACCACCATAGGTGATTGAGCTTGGCGACCAAGTTGCACCCGAGAGTGTTCTCGGTGCGTTAATACGCTTATAGCTATTAATAGTTGGATTAAAGATCGCTGTTAAACGATCGGCACTGTGCATAATGCCGCCAAGGAACTGATAGGCCAACGGTGACAAACCTAAGCCACGAGTATCATTGTCGCTATTGAATAGATTCTTTCTGCCGTCCAGACTCCAAATCGAAAGATGGGAATGACAACCATTACCCGTTAAATGGCTAAAAGGTTTTGGCATAAAAGTCGCCCTCATGCCATGTATCTCAGCAATGGACTTGACCATGTATTTAAAAAATACCTGACGATCGGCAGTCTTTAATGCGTCATCAAAATCCCAATTCATTTCAAATTGTCCATTGGCATCTTCATGATCGTTTTGATACGGACCCCAATCCAACTCGATCATAGCGTCACAAATCTGTTTAATTACAGGGTATTGGCGCATTAAAGCTTGCTGGTCGTAGCAAGGCTTGCTTTCTTTATCCTTAGCATCGGCAATACAAGTGCCGTCGCTGTTAATCAAGTGGTATTCACATTCCACACCCGTTTTCATTCGAAAACCTAACTTTTCAGCTTCCGCTAATTGCCTTTTGAGGGCCACTCTTGGTGAGGCTTCAACGGGCTTACCATCCATCCACAAGTCGGATGCAAGCCATGCAACTTCTGGCTTCCACGGAAGCTGAATAAGACTCTCAGCATCAGGAATCGCAAACATATCGGGGTGTGCCGGCGTCATATCCAGCCAAGCAGCAAATCCAACAAAACCAGCACCATTTTTTTGCATACCATCAATTGCTCTTGTTGGCACCAATTTAGAACGTAAGTTGCCAAACAAATCAACAAAGCTGATTAAAAAATATTCAATACCACGCTCTGCAGCTACTTTACTTAGTTTAATGGACATAAGGTTTCCTTTATTGTTTTATTATTTGTCAACTACTACCATGAGGTTTAAAAACCGCCTTTACCTGGAATCCAGTTTGTTCCCGCCAATGGTACACCAGCCATTGCTGCCGCCTCCATTGTTAATGCCACCATATCCTCGGGCTCTAAATTGTGCACATGGCTCTTGCCGCATGCACGTGCCAAGGTTTGCAGTTCCAGAGTAAGAACATTTAGGTAGTTCGCCAAGCGACGACCACCAATTTCAGGATCCAATCTTTTTGACAACTCTGGGTCTTGAGTGGTAATACCAGCTGGGTCTTTACCGTCCTGATAATCATCCCAAAAGCCTGCCGCAGAACCCAAGGCTTTATACTCTTCGTCATACTCAGGACTTTGGTCACCAAGCGCGATCAACGCTGCCGAACCGATAGCTACCGCATCAGCGCCAAGAGCCAAAGCCTTAGCCACATCAGCGCCACTACGAATGCCGCCAGAAACAATCAACTGAACTTTCCGGTGCATATCCATCTCCACCAAAGCCTCGACAGCCATACGTACCGCTGGCAAAGTGGGAATGCCAACGTGCTCAATAAAGACATCCTGGGTTGCAGCAGTGCCGCCTTGCATACCGTCAACAACCACAACATCTGCACCCGATTTGACCGCCAAGGTAACATCGTAGAACACGCGTGTAGCGCCTACTTTGACATAAATTGGCTTCTCCCAATTGGTAATCTCTCGTAATTCTTGAATCTTAATTTCCAAATCGTCCGGACCCGTCCAATCGGGGTGACGACAGGCCGAACGCTGGTCAATGCCTTCCGGTAAGTTACGCATTTGTGCAACCCTTGGAGAAATTTTTTGTCCTAACAGCATACCACCTCCACCAGGTTTTGCGCCCTGACCAAGAACGATCTCAATCGCATCGGCACGTCGTAAATCATCCGGGTTCATACCATAACGTGACGGAAGGTATTGGTATACCAAGGTTTTAGAATGGCCTCTTTCTTCCGGCGTCATTCCGCCGTCCCCTGTTGTTGTACTTGTGCCTGCTAATGTCGCGCCCCTACCTAAAGATTCTTTAGCTTGTGCGGATAGCGAGCCGAAACTCATCCCAGCGATAGTGATTGGCGTTTTTAAATGAATTGGGTTCTTCGCAAAACGACCGCCCAAAACCACTTCTGTTGTACATTTTTCACGGTAACCTTCTAAAGGGTAGCGAGATGTTGAGGCGCCTAAAAACACCAAGTCATCAAAGCTTGGCAGTTTTCGCTTGGCGCCAAAACCACGAATATCATAAATTCCTGTACTGGCAGCCCGCTGAATTTCTGCGACCACATGGCGTGGGAAAGTCGCAGATTCGATTAATGCTGGATTATCTTTACTCATTATTATTGCTCCTTAGTAGGCATCAACTTGATTAATATCAAAATTGTATAATTTGCGTGCGGAACCATAACGTCGGAACTCGTCAGCAGCATGCGTCAAACCAGACTGGCTCAACAACTCTGCCAACTGCTCCTTGTGCTCAATTCGCATCTCTTTTTCTATACAATCTGCACCTAAACTAGCAACATCACCGCGCACATAAAGGCGTGCCTCGTAAATCGAATCACCCAGTGCATCGCCTGCATCACCACAGACAACCAAACAGCCTGACTGTGCCATAAAGGCGCTCATATGACCAATATTACCGCCTACCACAATGTTTACACCCTTCATCGAGATACCGCAACGCGAGCTGGCGTCTCCTTCAATCACTAACAAACCGCCGTGCGCAGTAGCAGCCGCATATTGAGAGGCGCTTCCAGTCACGCGGATCTTGCCCGACATCATATTCTCTGCCAATCCAGGGCCTGCATTGCCATTGATGGTGATATTTGCTTGCTGATTCATACCACCGCAGTAATAACCCACATGGCCGTTAATATCAACGTTAACAGCTTTCGTTAAACCCACTGAAAGGGCATGCTTTCCACCGGTATTGCTAACATTGAAACTATCGCCGGAGTTGGCGCCTTGTAATAGCTTATTCAGGCTTCTGACACTATCGGTATTTAAATTAATTTCTCTCATTTTTAGCTCCTTTTCCAGCTGTATATTTGTGTTGGCTCTGGCTCCCAGATGCGCGCATTTTCAGCACCAGGTAAAGTCGCAATAGCGCGATATTCTGAGGCCATTGCAGCCCAATCATCGGTCTCCGCCATCACCGCTGGCTTACAGCCAATTGGATCACGCATCACCGCAAAACCATCTCTCGTACCAATAGCAAAGGTGTAAAAGCCATCCAAATCATCGATTGCATGATGAAGTGCTTGATCCAAATCATCGCCTTCACTCAGGCGCCAGCTTAAATAACCTGCCGCAACCTCACTGTCATTATCGGTTTTAAAATTAACACCACGGCGACGAAGTGTCTCGCGCAGACGATTGTGGTTTGACAAAGAACCGTTATGCACTAGGCACAGATCTTGGCCAGTGGAAAAAGGATGCGAATGCTCTGTTGTAATAGCACTTTCTGTTGCCATTCGAGTATGTCCCAAGGCGTGTGTTCCACTCATATTTTTAATGTCAAATTTTTCAATAAAGTCCAACGGGTCGCCCTTACCTTTAAAAATCTCAATATTGGTACCGGCACTGGTAATGCTAAGTTCACTATAATTTCTATCAAGCCACTTCTGAACGTCGGATATTGGTGCATCAACGAATAAAACGGCTTGATTGTGAATTACTGAAATTTTACTCAAAGCAAATACAGTCTTGATAGCCGACTCAAGAGCATCCCAATCAAAGCTCGAACCTTCAGCGAGCACAGTAACCTTGCAGCCACTTTCATGAGGGTCCCGATACACTGCCATTCCCGCACTGTCCGGACCACGTTCTGTCATTTCACTCAACATAGGGGCAACCAAAGCACCTAGTTGAGACTCTAAAGCTGGATTTTTTATAAATAGCCCAACAATTCCACACATATACAACTCCAATAATGTAAGCGGTCTCTAAATTTCAACAATTCAGCACTTGACGCATTAAATTTAATAAACCCTTTGTAGCGACTATAAGCTTCTACAAAGGACTCTCACAGATGAATCAGTACAGCCTTAGATACTCCTCAACTTCCCATTCTGTCACCGCCTGGTGATAGCGATCCCATTCGTCCATCTTGTAGGCGAAGAATTGTTTCATCATCGACTCACCCAAAACTTCGCGGGCAAAATCACTCTTTTGTAATGCCTCCAATGCCTCAAGTAGATTACGTGGTAATGAAGTAATGTCTGCCTCCTTGATTTCCTCTATACTCAAGGAATACAGATCTAAATTTAGAGGCTTGCCAGGGTCGATCTTATTTTGAATACCATCAATCGTTGCCGCTGTTGTTAAAGCAAGTGACAAGTACGGGTTCATACACATATCCGCCGCACGATTCTCAATACAAAAACGATTTTGAGGCAAGCGAACCATACAAGAGCGGTTGTTATCACCATAGGCCATTTGGGTTGGCGCCCAGGTAACTGTACCCCCCTCGAATCCACCCACTTTAGGCACCAAGCCATTATAAGAATTCACCGTTGAACAGGCAATGGCAGTAATTGCATGGCCGTGTTTTAATATGCCACCAATTGCATGGTAAGTCTCTTCTGAAAACTTGCCGTCTTCGCCCTCAAAAATATTACCGCCACCGTCAGTGTCAGTCAAACTGAAGTTAATATGCGCACCAGAGCGCCAATCGCCAATTGTAGGCTTCGGCATAAAGGTAATAAACATACCATGGTTTTTTGCTATCTCTTTTAACAAGACTCGCAAGAAAACAAGGCGATCGGCCATTTCAAGAACATTGGTATAAGTAAAGTCTAATTCAAATTGAGAATAAGCACCCTCAGCAACTACGTCTTTAACACCCCAGCCGAGACCGTTCAAGATGTCAATCATTTCGCCAAGAAAGCCCATCGACTCAATGCTGTATTCAGCATCATAACCAAAGGCTTGACGACGTGGACGAAGACCTTTGCCAACAGCAGGGTCATCATCAATAGCCTTAACCGGCTGACCATTCTCCCAACGCATTGCAATAAATTCAGGCTCAATGCCACAGAAGGCTTTAAAGCCAGCATCTTCGGCATCCTTAACTGCACGTTTAAGTGTTTGACGTGGGCAGAGGTTGTAAGGTTTATCCTCCCACCATAAGTCTGCAAAAACCCAGGCGCAAGTTTCATCCCAAGGGCAAATAACCAAGCTATCCAAATCTGGGACAGGAATTTGATCAGAGTCAGCTGGCCCTAATTCTGGCACAAATGAAATAGAGTGGACTGCGAATTGCGGACCTTTGCCCGCACATAAGGCTTCAAATTCACAGATTGGCACCGGTTTGGTTTTTGGAATGCCGAGTAAATCAATCCAACAGGACAGAATGTATTTAACACCTGCCTTTTCAAGTCTTTCCTTTGCCTCGCAAACGCGCGCTTTAGACGGTAGTGCATCGGCCATTGAGGTTGGGTATATATTTGCCATATCTTCTCCTAATTACTTG
>JBBWVR010000224.1:0-7795 GCA_050256315.1 Gammaproteobacteria bacterium
CTAGATATTCTCATTAATGATGAGCCGGTTGATGCCTTGGCACTTATTATTCATCGTGATAATTCTGTCTATAAGGGTCGTGAAATTGCAGCGAAGATGAAAGAGCTCATTCCTAGGCAAATGTTCGATGTTGCTATTCAGGCATGTATTGGCTCAAAAATCATCTCTCGTACCAATGTCAAGGCATTACGAAAAAACGTAACTGCTAAGTGTTATGGTGGTGATATTTCGAGAAAACGCAAGCTACTTGAGAAGCAAAAGAAAGGCAAAAAACGAATGCGTTCTATTGGTCGAGTGGATATTCCGCAAGAGGCATTTCTTGCAGTCTTACATATTGATTAAGAGAGTTAATTTAACCTTCTAACCTAGATTTAAAGCCAGTAAACCATTCGGCATGATCCTCAGGACAAACTAAAGTTGGTTCAATATCCGGTAGCTCCGCTGTGCTTCCTAGCGGAATCAGGATCAGGCCACGTGCAATATTTTTTGGCACCCTTGAGCCACAGGTTTTGCAAAAAGTATTACCAAAGGTAGGTGGTGTTGGTAGAAGATATTCGTTGAGATTGTCCTTACCAGAGAGCCAGTGAAACTGATTTTGTTTGACAAAAAGGTTGCTTGCAAAAGCTGAACCGGTTACCTTGCGACACCGTGAGCACTGGCATATACCGAAAAAACTAAATGGTCCATTCATCTTCCAAGAAACCTCACCACATAAGCACTCACCTGAAAGTGTTTTAGTATTTATCATAAGTGTCTTTTGGTTATCCGTAGTTGATTTAGTCGAGCAATCTTTCCAAAACAAACTTAGTCCCGAAGTAGGCTAAAACCAGTACTGTAAAGGCAATTTGTGTGGTTAATGTAGCGTGTTTTCCACGCCAGCCGAATATTTTGTGACCAACTAGCAATCCAACAAAAATCGCCCAAGCGATCAGCGATAAAAGTGTTTTTGCGGTGAGTTCTTGAGTGAAAAAATCGTCGATAAATGCAAATCCTGAAGCAAGCGATAGGGTTAATAAAAAACAGCCCATTTTTAAGGTTTGGAATAAAAAATCTTCCATTGTTTGTAGCGGCGGCAATTTGTTAATAAAGTTGTTAATTTGGTGTTCATGTAGAAGCTTCTCTTGAATGTTCAACAGTACCGATTGACAAACGGCAATCGCCAAAAGGGCATAGGCACTAATTGAGAGGAAAACGTGCGCCGCAATAGAAACCTCTATCAATTTGCTTTGCGTATCAGGGAAGGCTAGTGAAAACAGTAGGGCGACTGCCGCAAGTGGGTAAACAATAATACCAAGTGCATGAATTGGCTTGCTGAATGATGTAACGAACAACAGTGCGGCAACTACCCAGGCAACAAAAGAAACACTAGTCGCAAGGCCAAAGAAGACACCTTCGACTTGCCATAAATCGCTCAATAAATAGGCGTGCGAAGCACAGGCCAATAACAGCAGAATATTGACTAAAGTCTTGTGTTGATGCGTCTCACTGTCTTGAGTGAAGTAGCGGGTTAAAAGTAGCGCTACAAGAAGATACGCAACAAATGGAATGACGGTCAAAAGGGGCATCAATTACTATCAATAATGCAAAAGCTATATAATACGATATTTTTTCCAATAAGAACATAATGTTTGATAATTTAAGCGATCGTCTTTCCAATAGTTTCAAGGCTTTACAAGGTAAAAACAAGCTTTCTGAGGCCAATATTAAAGATGCAATTCGTGAGGTTAGGCGCTCATTACTAGAGGCCGATGTCGCCCTTGAAGTTATCAAGGTCTTTATTGAGAAGGTGCAAACAAAAGCACTTGGCCTTAAAGTTGGTGAAGGCTTAACGCCATCTCAAGCTTTTATTAAATTGGTTGAAACCGAGCTCACGCAAATAATTGGTGGTGAAAACGTATCTCTTAACCTAGCGACTCAAGCACCTGCGGTGGTCATGGTTGCTGGACTTCAGGGCGCGGGTAAAACAACTTCGATTGCTAAATTAGCGCGCTTTTTAAAAGAGCGAGAAAAGAAAAAAGTATTGGTGGTCAGCGCAGACGTCTATCGACCGGCTGCGATTGAACAACTCAAAATTCTTGCCGAGCAAGTTGAAGTGGATTTTTTCCCATCCAGCATTAGTGATAAGCCAGAGCAAATTGTTGCTGAGGCGAAAAAACACGCGCAAAAACAATTCTATGATGTGTTATTAGTCGATACCGCAGGTCGTTTGCATATTGACGAGCACATGATGACTGAGATCCAAACTCTACAGCAAAAGGTTAACCCAATTGAAACCTTGTTTGTTGTTGATTCAATGACGGGTCAAGATGCCGCACATACGGCAAAAGCCTTTGCCGATGCACTTCCGTTGACAGGTGTTATTCTTACCAAGACGGATGGTGATGCGCGCGGTGGTGCTGCACTCTCAGTTAGGCATATTACTGGCAAGCCAATTAAGTTTCTTGGTGTTGGTGAAAAAACCGATGCGCTAGAGCCGTTCCATCCAGATAGAATCGTTTCACGATTGCTCGGCATGGGCGACGTGCTTTCTTTGGTTGAGGAGATCTCTCGTAAGGTTGACCAGAAAAAGGCAATGAAAAGCGCGCAAAAAATCATCAAAGGTCGTTTTGATCTTGGCGATATGCGTGACCAACTCATTCAAATGCAGCAGATGGGTGGTATGAGTGCTTTAATGGAAAAGTTACCGGGCATGGGTAACTTGCCACAAAGTGTTAAAAATCAGGTGATTGGTGATAGTGAAAGCACTTACATGGTAGCCATTATTAATTCAATGACAGCCAAAGAAAGAACGCACATTAGTCTCATTAAAGGCTCTCGTAAGAAGCGCATTGCCAACGGTTCTGGCACGAATGTTCAGCAAGTTAACAAACTATTAAAACAGTTTGAAAAAATGCAGAAAGGCATGAAGAAGATGGGTGGGGGCAAGATGAAAAAAATGATGGAGCAGATGGGCCAGATGCAAGGTGAAGGCGGTATGCCTGATTTTTCAAAAATGGGTGGTGGATTGCCAAGTCTCGGTGGCAAGAAGTTTCCTTTTTAATTAGCCAAATACTTAAGCAACAAAAAAATCAATATTATAGATTCAAATAAATCATTTCTGAAAGATTACATGTTGAAATTATTAATATAAAATTTCCGAGGTCAGCAAATTGTTGTTGCCTTCAACTCATTTCATCTTCTAGGAGAAAAATAATAATGAAAACTATGAAAAGCTTATTGGCGTTTTTATTAATCGGTTTTGTTTCAATCACAGCCTCGACCGCTTCATTTGCGGCAGACGATACTGTTCAATTTACATTAGAAATTGTGGCTGATGATCAAATTACTTTAAATGCTGTTACGCAAGTAACTAAAGGTTTAAATGCTATTGAAGCGCTAAGTCAAGTAGTTGTTATGGGTATTAAAGACACTGACTGGGGTCCGCAGATTATGTCACTCGGTGGTGTAGAGGCTGTTGGCAACACATATTGGGCTTTGTGGGTGAATGGCGAAATGTCAATGGTTGGCGCACAAGATGTTATTCTTGATGCTGACACTGTCATTAGCTTGATTCTGACAGCATTCTAGAGTAGTATTTATTTATCTAAACGATTAGGAGAATTGTTATGAGTACACAGGATTACAAACTTAACTCAAGTTTTACTTATTTGATTATTTTGGCAGTGTTGATTGCCTTGGGCGTTGCGGGTAGATTGTTACCTCATCCGCCGAACTTTACACCAATGGCGGCGATTGCACTTTTTGCAGGATTTATTTTTGTTAAAAGGTACATGTCTGTTGTGGCAGTGGTTTCGGCTATGCTGTTGACCGACTACTTTGCTTTTGGCTACCTTTCTTCTGAATGGTTTGCTTCAAAATCAATGGTAGTCGTTTATCTGGCCTTGTTATTCCCAATCGTCTTTAGAGGCTTTTTGCAGAAAAAGTTGGGCGCGTTGAGAATTGCTGGTGCTGCGCTTGCAAGTTCAACGGTCTTCTTTGTTGCAACAAACTTTGCTGTTTGGGCATTCTCACCAATGTATGAGAAAACTTTTGCAGGCTTGGTGCTTTGCTACACAATGGCAGTGCCGTTCTTCCAAAACACTATTGCTGGTGACATGATGTGGTCTGGCATTATTTTTGGTGCATACTATGCGCTACGTAATTATGCAAATGTAGCTGCTTTAACAGATAAAAACTCGGTGCTTTACAGCCCTAACTAGTAGTTTTCTGAGCCTTGTCTCAGGATTGAATAATTAGATCCCTCGCTCTGCAAAGCTCGAGGGATTTTTTTTGTTCGCCAGTCTGTTATCACTGTATGATTTGCGACAATTAATAAAGACTTTACACACCAATGTCAGACCATTTAAAAGGAATCTTGATTACCGTATTAGCAGTGGTTATATTAAGCCCTGATTCGGTTTTGATTCGCATGGCGGATGCCAACGATGGCTGGACTCTAGTTTTTTGGCGCGGCTTTTCTTACGCCATTGGTGTCGGTTTTATTCTTCTAATAATGCACGGTTCCAAGACGCCAGCTATGTGTCGCAATATTGGCAAAGGGGGTCTTTGGATAGGTTTGCTTTCTGGTGTTTGTACAGCCACTTTTGTTTTTGCTATTCAGCACACCTCTATAGCAAACACTCTTGTGATAATCAGCACTGCGCCGGTGATGATTGCAATAGTTTCCTGGATAATGCTAAAAGAAAAAGTAAGCTTGGTTACCATTGCTTCAATGGTTCTGGTGTTTATTGGTATTTACATCGTCATGAGTGGCAATTTTGGTGGTTCGAGCCTTAAGGGTGATCTGTTTGCCCTTCTTACTTCTATGCTAATGGGTGTGACATTTACGCTAATCAGGAAGTACAAGGCCATCAATATGATTCCTACTAATATTGTTGGTGGTGTTGTGGCAGCTATGATTGCATCTCTGGCTGCAGAAACACTGTATTTGCCAGCAGAAGCGATGATATATATACTCACCAGCGGTGTTATTCTCTCAGTTTCTTTTAGTATGATTGTTATTGCCCCGCGTTACATGCCGGCGGCAGAAGTTGGGATGATCATGCCTTTAGAGACGGTTCTGGGTTCACTAATCGCCTGGCTTGTACTCAGTGAAGTGCCATCAAATAATGCTTTGATTGGCGGTGCAATTGTCATTCTAACGCTGTTTTTGCACTCTTGGTATGGCACTCACCTTGCAAAAAATAATTCCTAAATTGTAAATTTCTTATTGAGATTTGTTAATTTCTTGATGACTGTTATTTTATTTTTTTGTGATATGGAGAACAACAGTCCGATAGGATATGTACTCAGTTATTTAAACGCCGAATGCTCCTAATTTGGTCCTAATCATTATTTAATTTCAAATTAAGAGGTTATTATGAGTAAAGAATTACCACGTGAATCCAAATTAGCTAGTCGTCATAGAGCGCTTGGCTCTGACCTTGAAGACTGGAACGGCATGGGTACTGCTTGGTCGTATGACAGTAATGCCGATGATGAGCATAATGCTGTTCGAGAGGGTGTGGGGATGTTTGATATGTCCCCACTGAAGAAGGTTCATATTCGTGGTGCCGATTCTGCGGTCGTTGTTGATCATTTGATTACTCGAAAAATGGAACAAATTTATACGGGAAAATCTGCTTACGGCGCCGTTCTTAATGAAGAGGGTGGCGTTTGCGATGATGCGATTATTGCCAATAATGGCGATGAGTATTTGCTGGTTCATGGTACAGGCGAAAGCATGGAAATGTTGCAGGATTCAGCTCAAGGCAAGAATGTTGATATTGAGTTTGATGATGACATGCACGATATCTCAGTTCAAGGTCCCAAGTCAGTGTTATTGTTGAATGCGCACATGCCAATTAACCTATCTTCTTTGGATTATTTTCACCAGCAAAAGACGGAAATTTTTGGTCATCCATGTACAATTTCTCGCACTGGTTACACAGGCGAGCGTGGATATGAAATTTTTGTTGGCGCAGATAACGTTTGTGATGTTTGGGACAACCTTGTAGGCGAAGGTGTGGTGCCATGTTCATTCGATTCATTGGATAAAGTTCGTGTTGAAGCGGCATTGTTGTTCTTTGGTTACGATATGACAGCGGACCACTCGCCTTGGGAGGTTGGCCTAGGTTGGTCAGTTTGTCACACAAAGGGCAACTTCCGCGGCAAAGAGGCTGTGTTTGCCCGCAAAGATAATGAGCGCTTTGTTATGGTCGGCCTTGTGGTCGACCTTGGTGAGAGTCTTGCTGGTGGTGAAACGCTATCAGTTGATGGTCAAGCTGTTGGTGTTGTTAATAGCCCTGTATGGTCAGAACGTCTGCAAAAATCTATCGCACTTGTTCATATCCAGAAGGAATTTTCTAAGCCGGGCATCAAGGTGTTTGTTTCTGGTGACGGCGTAGAGTGTGCTGGTGAAATTTCTGCAGTGCCGTTCTACGACCCAAGCAAGTCAAATACCCACGCCTAATTAGAGTTTTCTTGCTTTAAAGCACCCGCTGAGAGTTCTACTTTTGGTGGGTGTTTTTGTTTCAAAATTGTCCGGTTTTATAGGGAAAATTGGCGAGTATAATGCCGATTAATTTACATCTAAACACATCATATAAATGGAAAGAAAAGCACTTAGATCTGACTTTTTAATGCTCATCGCAGCAGCGATTTGGGGTTTTGCATTTGTTGCCCAAAGAGTTGGAATGGAGACCATGGGTCCGCATTTTTTCAACGCCATTAGATTTTTCATTGGTGCATTAGCTTTGGCACCCGTTGTTTGGTTTTTTTCAAAAAAGCCTAAGAAATCAGATAAGGCTGACGTTTCTACTAAAAAGTTGTTAATTGCAGGCTCTTTGGCTGGGCTCTTGCTTTTTGGTGGCGCCGCATTCCAGCAAGTGGGCATCCAATACACCACAGCTGGTAAGGCTGGCTTCATCACTGGTCTCTACATTTTCTTTGTGCCGTTAATTGGTTTGTTTTTTGGACAAAGAACAGGCTCTGGTACCTGGCTTGGAGCCACGATGGCGCTTGCAGGTCTTTACTTATTGAGCTTCTCTGGTGGTTTGAGTTTGAATTTTGAAAATTCTTTAGAGTTGAAGGGTGATCTCTTAGAGCTGGTGTGCGCTGTTTTCTTTGCGGGCCATGTGTTGATTATTGGCTACTTGGCTAAAAAAATAGATCCTATTAAGCTGTCTATTGTTCAGTTCTTTGTGGCGGGTGTTTTGAGTTTATTGGTCGCTGTTTCACTAGAGTTAATTACTTGGGCTATGATTGCCGCCACGGCAATTCCATTACTTTACGCCGGTGTTATGTCAACGGGTGTAGCCTATACACTACAAGTGGTTGCCCAGCAGCATGCGCACTCATCCCATGCGGCCATCATTCTCAGTCTTGAGGGTGCGTTTGCCTTACTGGGTGGTTGGTTGTTGTTAGACGAGCAGTTGCCCGCCAGAGGCCTGCTTGGTTGCGGATTAATGTTGGTAGGCATGCTGTTGTCGCAGTTAATGCCAAAAATAGGGTTTTCACCAGCAAAGCCTTAATTATTCTTTTACAGGAGTTATACTTAAACCCCCTCTAAAGCGAAGGTTTAAGTAGTGAAAAATAGTAAGAAGAATTACCTGCCAATTCTTTTGCCAGATCGTCTCGAACTTAGTGATGAAGAAGCATTGCAGGCGGCAATCTCATTCTCTAAGCTTATGGCCAAGCGCCATACTGTGCGCCATTTTTCAGATCGAGCGGTTGATCTTTCTGTAGTTGAGTCATGCGTTCGCGCCGCGGGCTTTTCACCCAGTGGCGCCAATCAACAGCCCTGGCACTTTGTGGC
>JBBWVR010000225.1:0-2849 GCA_050256315.1 Gammaproteobacteria bacterium
ATGAATAATTAAAATGAATGCCAGCAATAGTTTGCATCACGCTACCATAGCGATTAGCAAGGCCTTGACGATAAACTGTTTTCATTTGGCCACGATTAGAAGAGCCGTATTGAGCGATGGGTATATACGTCTCACCGCGAACAACACAGGGCATGCTTGCGGGCCAATAACGCTGATCATCGGGTAGATAATGATGGACAAAATGCTCAGTATTTCCAAGATCCTCAAGCACCTTATCAGCTGAGTCAAAAGGCGGCGTAACTAGCTCAACCAACGCTTCACAGAAATCCGTAGTGATCTGAGAATTGGTCAGCGCCGAGCCGTAGGCTTTTGGGTGTGACTCCTGAGAAATAGAACCATCGTCTGAGACACGCAAACTTTCTTTTTCAATTCCCATTAGGTTTTGAGAAAGCGTGTGTTTTGCCGCCATCAACGACTGAATTTTATGCTGAAGTTTCAATTCCTAATCACCAATAGTAATAAAATGGCTATTTTACCTTTGCAAATGAACAATAGTGATAAGAGAAGTGCATCTGTTTAACACCACCTCAGCTCCGATTATTAATGCAACAAAATAATAAGATCGTTAAAGCTGTTATTGGCATTCTCAGAAATGCCAGCGGCGAAATACTTATCGCCGAGCGAAGACAAGATCAATTTATGGGTGGATACTGGGAGCTTCCAGGTGGAAAAATCGAGTCAGGCGAGAGCAATGAGGAAAGTCTAGCGCGTGAATTAAAAGAAGAGCTGAACGTGGAAATCACAAAGTCACACTTGATGCATACAATATGTCATCACTATAGCGAAAAAACCGTGCACTTGTGGATATACACTATAGAACACTTCGAAGGCGTAGCCCAAGGCATGGAAGGGCAAAACATTGCCTGGTGTCCAGCAGAACAACTCCATGACTTCAATTTACTCCCAACCATGAAGGCCATCATTCACAAAATCCACCTCCCTCAACACTATTGGATTACGCCCGATAACCAATCTGAAGATACCCTGCTCGAACAATTGGCCTCCCACCTAAGCAGAGGCACAAAGATGATTCAGCTTCGAGCCAAAACTACACTCGATTCTGCATTCGTTAAGCAGTTTTACCAAAACTGCCAAGCTTCGAACGCCAAATTAATTCTAAACACCCCACAAAAAACATTCAATGAGGGCTGTGATGGCTGGCACTTAACCACTGACGAATTATTATCATTAATCGGGAGGCCTTGCACTAATGACAAACTGCTTGGCGCCTCAACACACAACATAAGCGAGGCTGGACACGCTGAGATAATTGACGTGGACTATATTTCTATCGCCCCTGTTGAGCCAACCAAGAGTCATCCAAATAGCACACCCCTTGGCTGGGATAGAGCAAGTGAATTGGTGAGCAGAAGCAATTTACCGGTCTATTTATTAGGCGGCATGAGTATACAGACCCTTGAACGCTCACTCTCAATCGGCGCCCAAGGCGTCGCTGGCATTTCTGAGCTTTAAACCTCAATCACTAATGTAACCTTGACTTATCATTTTAAATAAGTGTACAATGTAACACAAAGGTTACAAATAATAAAATGATGTCACTATGAAAACAACTAACGCTATCACCATTCGCAATATTCTCATTCTATTAGTCGGCGCTTGTTACTGCGTTGTTGGGAGGTTATTCCTTGCAAACTCTGCATTAATAGAGGCATTCATAGGGTGGTTACCACTGACCATGTATGTCATTTCAGCAATCATTGTAGTTCCAATTGTTTTGAAGAATAGAGGTGCATGGGATGAGTTTATTTCACATCTTTTTTACAGAATGATGGCATTTGCCTTCGCAATCACCGTGATTCCTCTTGGGGTACTTGCTTATCTCAACTACCAAGATGGAATGAGTGGACACCTGATTATTGGCATCATCATGTTGGGCTTTGGCGCACCAACCATCTTGTTTACGCTTATGGTAACGGGGAAAAATTAAATTGAGTAATCACCTTGAGCTTAAGAACCATCTAAAACACTGGCGCAAATCATGCACACTCACGCAAGCGCAATTGGCAGAAGTCGTTGAGGTGTCACGAAAAAGCATTAACGCGGTTGAAAATGGCATCTACATACCTTCCACTGTGTTGGCACTGAAAATTGCAGACGCCCTGAACTGTACAGTGCATGACTTGTTCGAGTTGCCAGTGAAAAATCAATAGCCTAGCTCAAGGGAACCGCACAAGACAAACAGCCCTGCTCTTACACTCCGAACTCATCCTCACAAGACTGGCAAACCACATGACGCGGTGGCTCAGGGCAAACAATGCAGTCCTGCTTAAGGCGTAATTTAGCTAGCCTCGGGTAAATACCCATGTTGAATTGCTTGAGAACTCACTCGAGAACTGATAGCCCTCGTCAGTAAAACCCTTCAATGACTCTGCATCGTTTAGACGGTTGCGAATAATGTAATTTACCATTAGACCTCTGGCGCGTTTAGCAAATATGCCAATGATTTTATAGATATCACCTTTTTTCTCTTTAAAGGCGATATTCAAAATATTCGCTTTTAAAGATTTTTGGTCGATTGACTTAAAGTATTCATTAGAAGCAAGGTTAACAATCAACTCACTCTCATCATCATTAAGCACTTCACTCACGCCAGTACCCCAAAATTCATAAAGATTTTTGCCTTTATTATTGGCCAGCTTTGTGCCCATCTCCAGTCGATAAGGCTGTATCAAATCGAGCGGCCTAATGACACCATAAAGCCCTGAGAGCATGCGCACTTTGTCTTGGGCAAAGTTCAAATCATCCTCACTCAAGCTAGACGCATCAATGCCGTTGTACACATCACCCTTAAAAGCCAATAATGCCTG